>DASSTH010000396.1:0-14564 GCA_035708025.1 Nakamurella sp.
GGAAGTGCGCCACGGTCGGCACGTCCGCGGGGAACAGCGCCGCGTTGTCGAAGCAGCCGAACGAGGACGCATACCGTCCGGTGATCATGGCGGCCCGGGCCGGGGCGCACAGCGGGTACGGCGTGTAGGCGGCGTCGAATCGCACGCCCCTGGCGGCCAGCGCGTCCAGGTGCGGGGTGCGCACCACCGGGTGGCCGTACGCGCCGGTCAGGAACGGCACCAGTTGGTCCGCCAGCACCAGCACGATGTTGGGCGATCGGGTCATCGGGTCCAGGCTATCCACAGCGGCGGCCCGGTCCGGCGTCGCGGACGTCCTGCGCCGGAGTGGCCGATGTGCTGCGCACTGCGGCGGCCCCCGCCCGAGGCCGGCGGCCGGACCGGCGTCAGCCCTGTTTGCGGGTCTTGACAGCGTCGGTCAACTGCGGCGCCACGTCGAACAGGTCGCCCACCACGCCGAAGTCGGTGATCTCGAAGATGGGGGCCTCGGAGTCCTTGTTGACCGCGACGATGGTCTTGGACGTCTGCATGCCGGCCCGGTGCTGGATCGCCCCGGAGATGCCCAGCGCGATGTACAGCTGCGGGGACACCGTCGTGCCGGTCTGGCCGACCTGGAACTGGTGCGGGTAGTAGCCGGAGTCCACGGCCGCCCGGGAGGCGCCGACCGCGGCGCCCAGGGCGTCCGCCAGCGCCTCCACCACGCCGAAGTTCTCCGCCGACCCGACACCCCGGCCGCCGGAGACCACGATCGAGGCGCCCGACAACTCCGGCCGGTCACCGGCCGGCTCGGGGTGCGATGCCACGATCCTGGCCGCCTTCACCCCGCCCAGGTCCAGCTCCAGCGGCACCACCTCGCCGGCCCCCGCGGCCACGTTCTCCGCCTCGATCGAGTTCGGCCGCACCGAGATGATCGGCACGCCCTTGGCGACCCGGGACCGCACCGTGTAGGCGCCGCCGAAGATCGACTGGGTGGCGATGACGTCCGCCCCCTCGGCGGTCACGTCGACCGCCTCCGCGACCACACCGGAGTCCAGCCGCACCGCCAGCCGGCCGGCCACCTCCCGGCCGTCCACCGTCGCCGCCAGCAGGATCGCCGCGGGAGACGCCGCCTGCGCCGCGGCCGCCAACGCCTGCACCGCGGGCACCGTCAACAGCGTCGGCACCTCGTCCGACTCGGCCGCGTACACCTTCGCCGCGCCGGCGGCGGCCAGCTCCGGGCGCAGCCGCTCGGCGGTACCCGGCACGCCCACCACCACCGCGGCGGGGGTGCCGATCCGCGCCGCGGCGGCCAGCAGCTCACCGGTGACCTTGCGCAGCCCGGCGTCGGAGTACTCGGCAAGGACCAGAACGTCAGACACTGATGTCGTCTCCTCGTGCGCTCGTGATAGTCCGGATCGGGATGTCAGATCAGCCGGGCCGCGGCCAGGAACTCGGCGATCTTGGCGCCGCCCGAACCGTCGTCGGTCAGCTTCTGGCCGGCCTCCCGGGGCGGGCGCGGCGCGGCGTCCAGCACCACGCACCAGGAGTTCGCCGACCCGGCCGCACCGGCGTCGATGCCCAGGTCGCCCAGCGTCATGGTGGTCACCGGCTTGGATTTCGCGGCCATGATGCCCTTGAAGTTCGGATAGCGCGGTTCGGTCAGCTTCTCCGTCACCGACACCACGGCGGGCAGCGCGGCGGTCACCTCGCTGTAGCCGGCCTCATCGGTCCGTTCGGCCCGCAGCTGGCCGCCGTCCACCTCCAGCTTCTGCACCTGGGTGATCGCCGGCAGGTCCAGCCGCTCGGCCAGCATCGACGGGATCGAGCCGGTGCGCCCGTCGGTCGCCTCGTTGCCGGCGATGAGCAGGTCGAAGGTCAGGGTGCGCAACGCCGCCGCCAGCGCGGCCGAGGTCTGCAGCGCATCGGAGCCGGCCAGCGCGTCGTCCACGATGTGCACCGCCTTGTGCGCCCCCATGGCCAGCGCCTTGCGCAGGGTCTCGGTCGCCCGCTCCGGCCCCATGGTGACCACCGTCACCTCCCCGCCGTGCGCCTCGGTGAGTTGCAGCGCGATCTCCACCCCGCGGGAGTCGATCTCGTCGATCACCGCGTCCGCGGCCTCCCGGTCCAACCGGTGGTCGTTGGGGCGCAGCGTTCGCTCGGAGTAGGTGTCCGGCACCTGCTTGACCAGAACCGCGATATCCATGGCTGCGATCAGCCTCCCCACATCCCAAAGCGACTGTCTCGTGACGATGGCGCTGCCGCGGTGACGGGGCGCCGTCGGTGCTCCGCTGACCTTGCCACGCCACCGGACCCGGGCGGAATCCGGGGTTCCACGAGCGGCAGGTCGTGCAACAAGTTACTGGCCAGTAGCCTACCGGACGCCCCGAACCGGGCCTCGGGGTGGCAGTCTGGACGGGTGCCCACCACCGCGTCCCCCGGGTCCGCGACGCCCGTCACCGCTCCCGCCGCCACCTACGTACTGGTCATCGGGGTCATGGCGACGTTCATCTCCTTCGGGATCGTGTTCAGCTTCACCGCCCCGTGGTACTGGTTCCTGATCCCGGTGGCACTGGCCATTCCGGAGATCGTCATCCTCTCCGGCCGCTGGCGGGCCCGCCAGCGGATGCGCCGCGACCTGCAGCAGGCGGTGCAGGACCTGTCCTGACAACCGCGGCTTGCGGGCCGGGAACCACCCGGTGCGCCGGTCCCGTGGACGGTGTGCGGCCCGTCATCCCCCGGAACCGCCCCGTGGACCGGCGAGCATCCGGACGTCCCTACCATGTCGGCATGCCGGTGCCGGTCATCCTGGACGTCGATACCGGCGTGGACGACGCCATGGCGTTGATGCTCGCGGTGCGGCATCCGCAGATCGACCTGCGGGCGGTGACGTGCGTCGCGGGCAACGCACCCGTCGACCAGGTGCTGGCGAACACGCTGTACGTGCTGGACACCGCCGGGGCGGGCGAGGTCCCGGTGGGGCGCGGGGCGGCCCGGCCGCTGCTCGCGGCACCGCAGGACGCCGGGCACGTGCACGGCACCGATGGGCTGGGCGGGTTCTCCCGGCCGAGCGACCGGCGCAGTTCCGCACTGCCGGCGGTCGAGCTGCTGCGGCACGAGCTGATGGCCGCTGCGGCCAGCGGTGAGCGCATCACCCTGGTGCCGCTGGCCCCGCTGACCACCATCGCGCTGCTGCTGCGCACCCATCCGGAAGTGGCCGCCGGACTGGAACGCATCGTGTTCATGGGCGGTTCGGCCGGCCCGGGGAACGCCACCGCGGTGGCCGAGTTCAACATGTGGCACGACCCGGAGGCGGCCGCCATCATGCTCGCGGCGTGCGGCGAGCTGGACGTGCCGGTGACCATGTACGGGCTGGACGTGTTCCTGTCGGTCACGGTGGACGGCGACGACGCCGCCATGCTGCGCGACCAGCCGGATGCCGCCGCGCAACTGGCCGGCAACCTGATCGACATGCAGCGCGAATTGTTCGGCACCGAGACAATCTCCATCGGTGACGCTGGTGCGGTGTGCGCCGTGATCGATCCGGACGGCCTTGGCACCCAGCGGTTCGGGGTGCGGGTGGAGACCGGCGCCGGGTACGCCCGCGGTCAGACCATCGTGGACCGGCGAGAGTGGGCCGGCGATGTGGCGGCCGATCCGCACGGACCGGCCGCCACCGCGGTGGACGTGGCGCTCACCGTGGACGCCGAGCGGTACGCCCGGCTCTGGCTGGGCGCCTTCGGGGTCTGACACGCACCGGGGCCGCGGCAACAGGACCTCCCGTCAGACCCCGATGTCCTCGTTCCACAGCGCCGGCTCGGCGGCGATGAACTCGGTCATCAGCGCGACGCATTCGGCGTCGTCCACCACGATCACGTCCACCCCACGGGACCGCAGCAGGTCCTCGCCGCCGTAGAACGTGCGGTTCTCGCCGATGATCACCCGCGGGATCTTGTACAGCAGGATCGCGCCGGTGCACATGTCGCACGGCGACAACGTCGTCACCATGGTGGCCTTCGCGTAGACCGTGGCGGGCAGCCGGCCGGCGTTCTCCAGGCAGTCGGTCTCCCCGTGCCGGATGGCGCTGGACAGCTGCACCCGCTTGTTGTATCCGGTGGCCAGCACCGCGCCGTCCACCACCAGGGCGGCGCCGATCGGGATGCCGCCCTCGGCGCGGCCGGCCCGGGCGGCGGTCACCGCCGCGTCCAGGTGGGTCCGGTCGGTGTCGGTGAGGATCGTCATGCGGGCTCGAACCTTTCGTAGCGGGGTGGGAGCGGGCCCGCTCCGGCGGGCGGGCTGCACGGGGTGGACATCAGGTGCGCCGGTACGGCTTGAGGTACGCCCCTGGGTAGCGCAGGTTCCGCCCGGACAGCGCCAGCGCCAGGATCACCACCAGGTAGGGCAGGGCGATCATCACCTCCCGGGGCACCGCGGCGAACTGTGGCGTGACCACCAGTTGCAGTTGCAGCGCGTCCACCGCGGCGAACAACAGCCCGCCGAGCACCGCGGGCAGCACCCGCCAGCGCGCGAAGATCACCAGCGCGATGCACACCCAGCCGCGGCCGTTGGTGATGTTCAGCGTGAAGGAGCCGAGCATGGCCAGGGACAGGAAGGCGCCGCCCATGGCCATCAAGGCGCCGCCGATGGCCAAGGCCGCGTAGCGGGTTCGCGATACGCCGATGCCGGCAGCGTCGGCCGCCTCCGGGTTCTCCCCCACCGCGCGCAGCCGCAGGCCGAACCCGGTGGAGCGCAGCATCACCACGGCGGCGGGCACCAGCAGCAGGAAGGTCAGGTACGTCAGCAGGTACTGGCCGGCCACCGGCGTGTCCGGTAGCACCTGGTCGAACTTGGGGATCTGCGGCAACCGGCCGCCGCCGTAGCGCAACCGGCTGGTGAAGTCGCAGGCGGCGATCAACAGCAACGTGGTGCCGATACCGGCCACGTGCTGGTTGACGCCCAGGGTGACGGTCAGCAGACCCATCAACAGTCCGGCCAGCACGCCCACCGCGACCGCGATCAACAGCCCCCACCACGGCGATCCGAGGAACTCTGCGCCCAGGAACCCGGTGAACGCACCGGCGTACATGGTGCCCTCTATGCCCAGGTTCAGGATGCCCGCCCGTTCGGTGATCACCTCACCCAGCGCACCGAGGATGAGCGGGGTGGCGGTGGTCAGCATGGCGGTCAGCAGCGCCAGGTAGGCGATGGTCACTGCCGGCCTCCCCCGGTGCGGTCGGAGACGGGATCGTCGGTGACGGGAACCTCGGTGACGGGAACCTCGGTGACGGAAACCTCGGCGGCGGCACCGGCCGTGACGGACCCGGCGGCCGGGGCCGCGCCGGTGACGGCGGGACCGTCGGGCCGTGCCGGATCCTGGACCGGCCCGGCGGGCGGCGGGACCGGCCTCCGCTGCCCGGCCCGCTCGCCGCCCGGGTCGCCGTGCTCGTCGCGGCGCCGGCCACCGGTCCGCCACGCCACGCGGTAGCGCCGCAGCACCAGCACACTGACCACGGCGAGCATCAGTGTGGAGGAGACGATCTCGCCCATCTGCGGCGGCAGTTGCAGCACCAGGGAGGCGTTCTGCGCACCCACCGTGATGTCGCCCAGCAGCAGCGCGACCAGTACCACCCCGCCGGCGGTCAGCGCCCCGAGGGTGGCCACCACGATCCCGGTGTAGCCGTAACCGCCGGACACCTCCTGGGACAGCTTGTGCCCCACCCCGAGCACCTGGTCAGCACCGCCCAGGCCGGCGATCCCGCCGGACACCAGGGCGGCCCGCAGCAGTGTCCTGCGCACGGCGATGCCGGAGAACCGCGCCGCGTCGGGGGCCAGCCCGACGGCGCGCATCCGCATGCCGGTGGCGGTGCGGGACATCACGATCCAGATCGCGACGGCCAGCACGGCCGCGATCAGCACCCCCAGGTGGACCCGGGAGCCGGGGATGGCCATCGGCATGCGGTAGCCGTCACCGAGGTTGTCCGATACCGGGAAGCCGCTGCGGCTGTTTCGCCACGGGCCGTTCAACAGGCCCTGGACTCCCAGCAGTGCAACGGGATTGAGCAGCAGCGTGGTGACCACCTCGTCGATGCCGAAGCGCACCCGCAGCAGGGCGGGCAGCAGCGACCACAGCACGCCGGCCACCGCACCCGCCAGCAACGCCAGCGGGATGGCCAGCGGCCCGGGCAGGTCCGGCAGGTACAGCCCGGTCACGGTGGCGCCGACCGCCCCGGCCAGGAACTGCCCCTCCGCGCCGATGTTCCAGTAGCCGGACCGGAACGCCACCGCGACCGCCAGGCCGGTGAACAGGATCGGGATCGCGGCCAGCACCACCTCGGTGATCGACGACGCGCCGGTGAGCGGGGTCAGCACGTAGCGCTGGTAGGCGGCCTGCGGGTTGGCGCCGGCCCCGCGGATCGGCCCCGCGGTGAGCAGGTAGACGATGACCACCGCCGCGAGCACCAGCACCGGGGCCAGCCAGCGTGGCTCCCGTCCGCGCAGCACCAGCCGTGGCCTCATGCCGCGGCTCCCGGCTGGCCGGCCATCAACAGGCCGAGTCGTTCGGGAGTGGCCTGCTCCGCCGGGAGCTCGCCGACCAGCGATCCCTCGTAGATCACCGCGATGCGGTCGGACAACGCCAGCAGCTCCTCCAGATCCTCGGAGACCAGCAGCACACCGGCTCCCGCGGCGCGCCGCGCCAGCAGCTGGCCGTGCACGAACTCGGTGGCGCCCACGTCCAACCCGCGGGTCGGTTGGGAAGCCACCAGGGCCACCGGGTCCCGGTCCAGCGCACGCGCCAGCAGCACCTTCTGCATGTTGCCGCCGGACAGCGCACCGATGGGATCGTCCGGGGTGGCCCGGATGGAGAACTGGTCGATCAGCCGCTGCGCGTGCGCCCGGATCGCCTTACGGTCCAACAGCAGTCCGCGGCGGAACCGTGGCAGGTCCTCCAGCACCAGGTTCTGCGCCACGGACAGCGTGCCGATCACGCAGGCGTGCCGGTCCTCGGTGATCCGGCCAAGGCCGGCGGCGATCACCCGCTCGGGATCGGCGCCCGTGACGTCCACCCCGTTGACCCATACGGTCCCCGCGGTCGGCCGCACCAGCCCGCACAACAGCTGCACCAGCTCGGTCTGACCGTTCCCGGAAACGCCTGCCAGGCCGACGATCTCGCCCGGCATCACGGCCAGGTCGATGCCGGCCAGCACATCCTTGCCGCGACCCGCGAGCCGCACTCCCCGGAGCGACAGCACCGCTGCGGACCGGCCCTCCCCCGGCGAACCCGTCACCGGTGGCGCCGCCGACCCGTGCTCGGGCCGCTGCACACCGCTCGGCACCGCCGACGGTGCGGCGGCTGGTGGGCCTTCGGCCGGCACCGGGCGCGCCGCGGCCTCCTCCACCGTCACCGGCGCCCGATCCGCCCGGCGCACCCCCACGGTCGGCCGACCCACCATCAACTCGGCCAGCCCGGCCGGCGACGATCTGGCGGTGGGCACCGTGTCCACGATGCGGCCGCGGCGCAACACCGACACCCGGTCGGAGATCCTGGTCACCTCGCCCAGCTTGTGCGAGATGAACAGCACCCCCATGCCCTGCCCGGTGAGCAGCCGGATGGAGTCGAACAGCGCGTCCACGTCCTGCGGCACCAGCACGGCGGTGGGCTCGTCGAGGATCAGCACCCGGCAGTCGCGGGACAGCGCCTTGACGATCTCCACCCGTTGCTGCTCGCCCACCGACAGCCGCTCCACCCGGGCGTCCGGGTCGATCCGCACGCCGAGCCGGGCGGCGGCCCTGGCGACCATCTCCCGACCGGCCCGGCGGTCCAGCCGGCCCAACCCCGCGCGGGAGAGCAACAGGTTCTCCGTCACGGTCATCCGGCCGACCAGCGAGAAGTGTTGCGTCACCATGCCGATCCCGGCGGCGATGGCATCGGCCGGCGAGCCGATCTGCCGGGGCGCGCCGTCCACCTCGATGGTGCCGGCGTCCGGCCGCGTCAGCCCGTACAGGATGCGCATCAGGGTGGTCTTGCCGGCGCCGTTCTCGCCCAGCAGCGCGTGCACCTCGCCCGGCTGCAGGGTCAGGTCGACGCCGTCGTTGACCAGCAGGTCGCCGAAGGACTTGACGATGCCGCGCAACCGGACCAGCGGGACCGCCGGACCCGGCGCCTCCGCACCCGGCCCGGCCACCACCGGGGTGTCCGGCCGGCTCATCCGCCGACGGTGGTGGAGCCCGCCGGCGCCTTCTCGTCGATCGGGGTGGTGAAGGAGCCGTCCAGGATGGCCTGCTTCTTGGCCTCCACCTTGTCGATCAGGTCCTGGCCGATGCCGCCCGGGACGTCGGTGTTGATGGGCGCCAGCGAGGACCCGCCGTTACGCATGAAGGAGAACTCGCCCAGGTTCTTGGAGTGCAGATTCCCTGCCCGGTACTCCTTGATGACCTCCTCGATGGTCGGCCGCATGTCCCAGACCAGCGAGGTCATCACGTTCTCGGGTGCCTGGTCCTTCTGGTCGACCATCATGCCGATGGCCGGCAGGCCCTTCTCCTTGGCCGCCTCGATCACCCCGTCCCGCTCGGCGAACAGTACGTCGGCCCCCTGGGCGACCTGAGCCAGCGCGGCCTGCTTGGCGGTGGTGGGATCGAAGAACGAGTTGATGAAGGTGACCTTCACGGTGGCCTTGTCGTTGGTCTCCGCGACGCCCTGGATGAACGCGTTGACGATCCGGTTGACCTCCGGGATCGGCATGGCCGCGACCACCCCGATGGTGCCGGACTTGGTGACGCCGCCGGCCAGCATGCCGGCCAGGTAGGCCGGGTCCTGCAGCCAGTTGTCGAAGGTGGAGAAGTTCGGGTCCACCGGGTCCTCGCCGGACCCGAACACGAACTGCACATCCGGGTGCGCCTTGGCCACGGCGCGCACGGCGTCCTCCGAGGAGAACGCGTCACCGACGATGATGGCCGGCTTTTCGTTGCTGACCAGGTCGTTCAGCGTGCGGGTCATCTTGTCGTCGGAGTCGTTGCTGTCGGTGTGCTTGTAGGTGATCTCGCCGGCGTCCGCGGCGGCCTGCAGCGCGGCGTGCACCGCACCGTCCCACGGCTCCTCCAGCGGGGTGGCGAAGACGCCGTACACCAGGGGCTTGTCGTCGTTCCCGGATCCGGCCTGCCCGGACGCGGCCGACGAGCCGGTGCCGGGGGCGGAGGCCGAGCCGGCGTCCTGCGATCCACCCGCGGACGATGCCGACGGCGTGCCCGCGGGTGTGGACCCGCTGCCGGAACCGGTGTTCCCGCCGCAGGCCGCGAGCAGCAGCGCCGCGATCGCGGCGATCAGGGTGGCCGTCGCCCGGGATCGGGAGTGCCGGCGGTGACGGGAATCTACGGCAGATCCAGCGCGCATGGTGCGGCCTTTCGTCGGGCGACAGGGGTCGCTGGTCATGCAATCCGGTTTCCGTCGAGTGTGGATAGGGACACTGTGACCACCCGACATGACGAATTGATTGACGAAGTGTCACTTCACCCGGCAGCGTGTTCCCCCATGACGCCGTCGCACACCGCCGCGCCGCTGACCGTTGCCGACCTGCTCGAGTTGCCGGTCCTGCAACGCGGCCGGCCCGAGGTACTTGCGGGCACCGACCTGGAGCGGCGTGAGGTCCGGTGGGTGCACACCAGCGAGATCTACGAGATCTCACCGCTGCTCAAGGGCGGCGAGGTGCTGCTGACCACCGGCCTCGGCCTGGTCGGGGCGAGCCCGGCGGCCCTGCGGTCCTACGCCGCCGGCCTGGCGGAACGGTCGGTCGCGGCCCTGGTGCTGGAGCTGGGCCGGACCTTCACCAGTCCCCCGGCCGACCTGGTGTCCGCGGCGCAGGACGCCGGCATGCCCTTGATCGCGCTGCGCGGCATCGTGCCGTTCGTCGAGGTCACCGAGGCGGTGCACGCGCTGCTGCTGTCCGGCGAGGTGGCCCGGTTGCGGCTGGGCGAGCGGATCGCCGCGGCGCTCACCGTCCCGTTGCTGGCCGGGTCGGGGCTGACGGCGATCCTGCGGGTGCTGGCGGAGCTGGCCGGCTGTCCGGTGCGGCTGTTCGCCGGTGACGGGCATCTGGTGGCGGCCTCCGACGGCCGCCGGCCGGCCGGCCCGGTCGCGGGGGATCGGGTCCCGACCGCGTCCCGCGACCACACCGAGACCGGGTCCACCGGCGCCGTCGGTGTGGAGGCGCCGATCGACGTGTTCGGCCGCCCCTGGGGCCGGCTGGTGATCGGCGGTCCGCCCAACGAAGTGCGGACGCTGGTGGCCGAGCGGGGCGCCATCGCCGTGGCGCTGGAGCTGGGGCGGGCCGGCGTCACGGCCGCCGGCCCCGGGCGGCAGCGGGCGGGCAGCCGGCTGCTCCGGGACATCTTCGGCCGTCAGTACTCCTCGGCCGACGAGCTGGTGGGCCGGGCGGCGGCGCTGGGGGTGGTGCTGCGGGCCGGTCAGCACGCCGTTGGCCTCTGCCTGGCCGTGGACGGCGGTCCGCCGAGCACCGCGCAGGTGGTGTCCGCGGTGTCCTCCGCGGCCGACCGGGTGTTCGGCGCGGCGCTGGTCACCGAACTCGACGGCAGCTACCTGGTGGCGGGCTGTGCGGTGTCGGATGATCCGCGGGCGCTGGGCGAGCAGGTCGCGCAGGCGGTGGATGCGGAACTGCCGGCCGGGCGCGTGGTGGCGGTGACGTGCGGGCCACCGGTGACGGACATCCCGTCACTGGCCCGTTCATTGCGCGCCGCACGGGAGGCCAGCGTGCTGGCCCGGCGGCTGGGCAGCGGGTTGCGCACCCTGCTCGCCTCGGATCTGGGGGTGCACCGGCTGCTGGGCCGCTTCGCGGCGGACCCGGAACTGGCCGCTTTCGTGGACGAACAGCTGGGGCCGCTGCTGGACCACGACGCCGCGCGCGGCCGGGAACTGGTGCGGACCCTGGACACCCTGCTGGCCTGCGGGCTGTCCAAGGCGGCCACCGCCCGATCGTTGGGCATCCGCCGGCAGACCCTGTACCAGCGGCTGGCCACCATCTCGGCGCTGCTCGGCGGGCTCGACCTGTCGTCCCGGGAGCGGCGCACCGCGATCGACCTTGCCCTGGTCGGATGGCGGCTGCGTACCGCGGCGGTACCGGCCACCGGCGGCTGATACGGCGGCACCATCCCATCCGATCCGCGCTGATCAGTTGCGAGCCGATGTGACTGCAGTGACCTGTGGGGCGAGTCCCATCCGCGCCGTCGCGGATGATCAGCGCGGCCGCGCTCCCTGGGCCGCATCAAGGCCCGCGGACAGGTCCGCCCACAGGTCGTCGACGTCCTCGACGCCGACCGAGATGCGCACGGTGCCCTGGGCGATGCCGGCGGCGGCCAGATCGGCGGCCGAGTAGTGCCGGTGCGAGGTGGAGGCCGGGTGCATGGCCAGCGTCTCCACCCCGCCCAGCGAGGTGGCATTGGCGATCAGTTCCAGCCGGCCCAGGAACCGGTCCGCGGCCGCCCGCCCGCCGGCCAGGTCGAAGGCGACGATCGCCACCGGTCCGGCCAGTTGGCGACCGGCCAGTTCGTGTTGCGGATGCTGCGGCATCGAGGGGTGGTGCACCGCCGTCACCGCCGCGTGTCCGGCCAGCCGCCGGGACAACTCGACCGCGTTGCCGCCGGCCGCCCGGGTGCGCAGCGGCAGGGTCTGCAGGCCGCGCAGCACCAGCCAGGCGCCGAACGGGTCGGGCGTCACGCCGTGCACCACCGAGTGGTTCCAGCCCGCCAGGAACCGGGCCTCGTCGGCGTAGACGACCGCGCCCGCGGTCACGTCGGAGTGCCCGCCCAGATACTTGGTCGCAGAGTGCACCACGATGTCCGCGCCCAGCGCCAGTGGCCGGCACAGCAGCGGGGTGGCGAAGGTGTTGTCCACCACGGTGGGCACTCCGGCAGCCCGGGCCACGGACGCCAGGCCGGCGATGTCCGCGACCAACGTCACCGGGTTCGACACCGTCTCCAGGTAGACGGCCGCGGTGTCCGGCTGCAGCGCCTCGCGCAGGACGGCCGGATCGTCGCCGGGTACCTGCGAGACCCGCACCCCCCAGCGCCGCACCCAGTCGGTCAGCAGGCCGGTGGTACCGCCGTAGATGGACTGCTGCACCACCAGGTGCGCACCGGGGTGCAGCAGCGGCCCGAGCGCACTGGCGATCGCCCCCATCCCGGAGGAGGTGACAACCGCTCCGACGGCGCCCTCCAGGTCGGCCACCGTCTCCTGCAGGGCACGCACCGTGGGGTTGGCCATCCGGGAGTAGCCGTAGGCGCCACGCGGGTTGTCCAGCGAGTCGGTCAGCACGTCCGGGTCGTCGTGGGCGAACACCGTCGTCTGGTAGATCGGCACGGCCACCGGCCGGCCGACCACATCGGTCGGAACCGGCACGTGCACGGCACGGGTGGCGAGGGTTCGGTCCTGGGGGTTGGCGCTCACGCCGTTCAGCGTGCCAGCCCGGTCCGCCGACATCCGCTCGACCCCCGCAGCACGTGAACCGCCGGGGGCCGTCCGCGCCAACCGCCCCGCTGGGAGGCCACGGCGGCCGCTAGGCCGGCGCGACCGCGGGATCCTCCCCCGGCGGCGCACTCGCGGCCGGGACGGCGTTGGCCGCGACCACGTCGCGGAACCAGATGCCCGAGTCCTTGATCGTGCGACGTTGGCTGCCGAAGTCCACGTGGACCAGACCGAACCGGGCGGAATAGCCCTCCGCCCACTCGAAGTTGTCCATCAGCGACCAGACGTAGTAGCCGCGGACGTCAGCGCCGGCGGCGATCGCCCGATGCACCGCGGCCACGTGGTCGCGCAGGTACGCGATCCGTTCCGGGTCGTGCACGGCGCCGTCGGCGGTGACGGAATCTTCGAAGGCGCAACCGTTCTCGGTGACCATCAGCGGTATCCCCGGAAACTCGCGGTGCGTGGCGAGCAGCAAGCGGGTCAGTCCGTCCGGGACGATCGGCCACCCCATCCCGGTGTACGGCCCCGGCTGGGTCACACCCACCGCCAGGTCGGTGCCCGGCCAGAAGTCGCCGCCCGCCCGCGGAGCTGCCACCCGGGCCGGCTGGTAGTAGTTGATCCCCAGCATGTCGACGGGCTGGTGGATCGCGGTCAGGTCGCCGTCGCGGACGAACGACCAGTCCGACAGGTGGGCGGTCTGCTGCAGCAACCCGTCGGGGTAGTGCCCGGACAGCATCGGACCGGTGAAGATGCCGTTGGAGATGTCGTGCACGTGGTGGGCCGCGGCGACGTCCTCCGGCGAGTCCGGATCGGCCGGGTCGACCAGCGCGGGGTTCAACGTCACCCCGACGGACGCCGCGGCCGGCAGCACCGCACGCAGCGCCGCGGCGGCGCGGCCGTGGGCCAGGTTCAGGTGGTGGGCGGCGGCCAGCGCCGCTGCCCGGTCGGTGACGCCTGGGGCGTGGACGCCGTCGGCGTAGCCCAGGAACGCCGAGCACCACGGCTCGTTCAGGGTCAGGAAGCTGGGCACCCGGTCGCCCAACGCCCGGCCCACCACCGTGGCGAGTTCGGCGAACCGATCGGCGGTCTGCCGGTTCGTCCAGCCCCCGGTGTCCTGCAGCGCCTGCGGAAGCTCCCAGTGGTACAGCGTGACGAGCGGCTCGATGCCGCGATCCAGCAGCCCGTCCACCACGCGGGAGTAGAAGTCCAGTCCGCGCTGGTTCACCGGGCCGGTTCCGTCCGGCAGGACCCTGGCCCACGACGTGGAGAAGCGATACGCCGGGATGCCCAGTTGCACCAGCAGATCCAGGTCGTGTTCCAGGCGGTGGTAGTGGTCGCAGCCGATGTCACCGGTGTCGCCGCCGGCGATGGCGCCGGGCGTATGCGCGAAGGTGTCCCAGATGGTCGGCGTGCGCCCGTCCTCGGCGACCGCCCCCTCGACCTGGTAGGCGGATGTCGCGGCGCCCCATCGGAATCCGGGCGGAAACGCCAGTTCGTTGGCCATGTTTGCTCCTTGTAGTCCGAGTCCGTCCGGGTAGTGCAGTCGGGTACCGACGGGCCGTCGGGTCCGCACCGCGGCCTCCCGGCCGGCACGGCGCCGGCCGGGAAGCGCGCGGTGTGGGATCAGCCGTTGGGGATCAGGTGCAGGACGACGTACTCCACGTTCGCGGGGTTCGGTGACGGGTCCATGTACTGGTGCTGCTCGTCCACCCAGCCGGAGTAGTTGGTCGTGTTGTACTCGTACCAGCCGGCCGCGTACATGATCGGCGCCACCGGAACCTGCTCGCTCATCACCTTGGCGAGCGTGTTGATCGCGGCCGCGGCGTCGGCCTGGATGCCCGCCTTGGCGTAGGCGGCCAGCGCTGCCGTCGCATCCGGATCGCTGAACCGACCGTAGTCGCCGCTGGCGTTGCTGCCCTTGGCGAGTGCCGGGTCCAGCCATCCCTCGTACTGGGCGTACGGCGAGGGTCCGGTGCTGCCCCAGTGGATCGCCGTGTCGAAGGTCCCAGCGGCCAGGTCCGCATACCACTTGTTGGGGTCGACCCCGTTGACCTTGACGTCGAAGCCGACGGTCTTCAGGTCCGCGGCCATGATCTGCGCCGCCTGGTAGTAGTCGGTG
>DASSTH010000397.1:0-4113 GCA_035708025.1 Nakamurella sp.
GACGAGGCCGGCCCGGCGGATCCGGAAGCTTCAGATCCGGGTGCCGCTGATCCCGGTGCTGCTGATCCGGGTGCTGCTGATCCGGGTGCTGCTGATCCGGGCGCGCTTGATCCAGCCGACGATGCCGGAACCGAACTCGACCCGGCCGCGGACGCCGAACCGGAGCCGGCGCCGACCCCGCTCGATGCCGCGAGCGGGCTGGAGGATCCGGAGCCGCTGCGCTCGGCGGTCGGCTGCGAGGTGCATCCGGCCACCAGCAGGGCCAGTGCACAGGTCAGGGCGGTGATTCGGGAAAAGGCACGCATACGCTCCGCGTACCCCAGGCCGCGCCGCGGATATCCGGTCGCCCGTGTCACAGCACGGCATCGGTTCGCTGTGCGCCGGGGTCGGGACCTCCTCCCCGGATGGTCTCCCCGGTTGTGAGTCCCACGCAGCGGCGGGGCGCTGCCTGGCACTCACGACTCCGGGTGTTTTCCCCCGGTTGTGAGTCCCACGCAGCGCCGGGGCGCTGGCTGGCACTCACGACTCGAGGTGGTCGCCCCGGGAATCTGCTCCGCTACCCGCGGCGTCCTCGTCCAATCCCCCGGCCGGGTCGGGGGCTTACCCCTACTGTGCAGACGGCCGCGAGCGGCCAGAATGTGATGTGTGAGCAGTGCATCGACCTGGCCCGAGCGCCCCGCCGGAACGGACCGGCCCGAGGGGGCGTACCCGGCCGCGTTCGCCGGCGTGGCACCGACCGACCTGGCGTTCGCCCAGCAACCGGCCGGCTACCGGGATGTGGCGGTGCACCAGCACCCCGTCATCGGCTCTGCCCCGGCGACCGGCTACCCGGCCGAACCTGGTTACTCCGGCTACCCAGCCGACCCCGGCGACGCAACCGGCCGCACTCGTCCGGCCGAACCCGCCCGTCCACCCAGGCGTCCCGCCGGTCGGCTGAAGCTGTTCCTGGCCTCCTGGGCGCTGGTGTTCCTCGTTATCCCGGCCTGGGTCGGCTTCAGCCTGCTGGTCACCTCGGTGGCGTCCGCGATCGCCTGGGTGGGGCTGTTCCTGTGGCTCGGCACCGCGGGGGTGCTGCGCGGGGTCTCCGGCGCCCACCGCAAGATCGCCGGCTGCATCCTGGGCGAGAAGATCACCACGTCGTATCGCAAGGGCGGCTCGGGCGTCTTCGGACGGTTGCGCGTGGTGCTCACCGATCCCGCCCGCTGGCGCGACGTGGCGTTCATGTTCTACGCCATCAGCCTGGGCTTCGCCATCAGCCTGTCGGCCCTGATCGCGTTCTTCATCTTCCCCATCGGGTACTGGCTGTCCCCGCTGCTGCTGCGCCTGCAGGCGGTGACCACCCGCACGCTGGTCGGTCCGTCCGGTGAGGCCGCGCTGCAGCAGCGCATCGGCCAGCTGGAGGAGTCCCGGTCGGAATCGGTGGACCACTCGGCGGCCGAGTTGCGCCGCATCGAGCGGGATCTGCACGACGGCGCCCAGGCACAGTTGGTGGCGCTGGGCATGAACCTCGGCCTGGCCGAGGACCTGGTGACCCGCGACCCGAAGGCCGCCGCGGCGCTGATCGCCGACGCCCGCACCTCCTCCCGCACCGCGCTGGCCGAGCTGCGCTCGCTGGTGCGCGGCATCCACCCGCCGGTGCTGGCCGACCGCGGGCTCACCGGGGGCATCGAGGCGTTGGCGCTCGCGCACCCGCGCCCCGTGGAGGTCGACGTGCAGCTGGCCGGGCGCCCGCCCGCGCCGGTGGAGTCCGCGGTGTACTTCGCGGTGGCCGAGGCGCTGACCAATTCCGCCAAGTACTCCAGCGCCCAGACGACCTGGATCTGGCTGCGGCACGACGGCACGGTGCTGACCGCGCTGGTCGGTGACGACGGTGTTGGGAACGCGCGCATCACCCCCGGCGGCGGCCTGGCCGGGCTGGAGCGCCGGCTCGCCGCGTTCGACGGCACGTTGTCGCTGGCCAGCCCGTCCGGTGGCCCGACCATCGTCACCATCACGGTCCCCTGCGCCCTGACCTCCTAGTCCCGCAGCGTCGCCTCCCGGAGCGTCGCCTCCCGGCGCTAGAGTCCCTGTCGACGAACCGGCCGGTGATCGACAGGAGGCGCGACGGTGCGGGTGGTGCTGGCGGAGGACCTCGCCCTGCTGCGCGACGGCCTCATCCGGCTGCTGTCCGCGTACGACTTCGAGGTCGTGGAGGCCGTGGACAACGGCCCGTCGTTGTTGCGCGCGCTGACCACGCACCGCCCCGACGTGGCCGTCGTTGACGTCCGGCTGCCTCCGACGTTCACCGACGAGGGGCTGCGTGCGGCGCTGGCCGCCCGCGAGCAGATACCCGGACTGCCGGTGCTGGTGCTGAGCCAGTACGTGGAGCAGCTGTACGCCCGGGAACTGCTCAGCCAGGGCACCGGAGGGGTCGGCTACCTGCTCAAGGACCGGGTGTCCGACGTGGCGCAGTTCGTCGATGCGATCAAGCGGGTGGCGGCCGGCGGCACCGCCATGGATCCGGAGGTGATCAGCCAGCTGCTCACCCGGCACCGGGACTCCTCCCCCGTCGCGTCCCTCACCCCGCGAGAGCGGGAAGTCCTGGGGCACATGGCCGAGGGCCGGTCCAACGCGGCGATCGCGGCGGCCATGTTCATCACCGAGAAGGCCGTCGGCAAGCACACCAACTCGATCTTCATCAAGCTCGGGCTGGAACAGAGCGAGGACGACAACCGGCGCGTGCTGGCGGTCCTGGCCTACCTGGAGAGCAGCCCGGCGCACTGAACGGGTCCCGGGCCGTTGTCAGCCCCCGGTGCCAGCATGGACGGTGATCGGCACACTCCAACGAAGGGGCAGCCCATGTCGACGACCCAGCCATCCCTGCCGGCCCGCGTCACCCTGGTCACCCTCGGCGTGGCCGACCTGCAACGGTCCACCGAGTTCTATCGGGCCCTGGGCTGGGAGTTGTCCAGTGCCTCCGTCGAGGGCGACGTGTCCTTCTTCCGGACCGCCGGGACGGTGGTGGCCCTGTGGGGTACGCGCGACCTCGCCGCGGACGCCGGCCTGCCCGCGGATGCCGCCGACGCGGTGTCCACCGGGTTCCGCGGCGTTGCCCAGTCGATCAACCTGGAGTCCCGGGAGGCGGTCGACGCGGCCTTTGTGGCGGCCGAGCAGGCGGGTGCGCGGATCACCAAGGCGCCCACCGAGACCGACTGGGGCGGCTACTCCGGATACTTCACCGACCCGGAGGGTCACCTCTGGGAGATCGCGCACAACCCGTTCTGGCCGCTGGACGACCGCGGGTTGCCGGTGCTGCCGTAACGGTTGGCGCGCGCCAGGTTGCCGCGATCAGCGGATCCGCTCGGCGGCGCGGGCGGCGTCGAGCAGCGCGTCGACCAGTTCGACCAGGTCGGACCGCTTCGCGGACTCGGCCAGTGCGGTCGCCACGTCTTCGGCGGCACATCGCATCTGGTACAGCCGGTCGGCGAGGTCGTCCCGTTCTTCGACGGACAGCACCACGGCGTCCGCGGGCAACGCCGACCGCTCCAGCGCCGACCGGTTCTCGTAGGCCCGCTGCCGGCAGGACTGTGCACAGTATTGGCGCCTGCGGCCCACGCCCTCCTGATCGGGCAGTCGCCGTCCGCACCATGCGCAGCGCTCGGGCACGTTGCGACGGCGGACCCCGATGTCGGTGACGGAGTCGGCGGGACCGGCGGTGACGAGGGTGCTGGTCATGACGATGTCCGAGGGTACGGACGCGTTGGCGGTGCGCCGGGTACGACACGCCAGCACCCCGCAGGTGCTGCGCCATTCCGGACGACGGGAGTGCACATGGACTCTCGCTTCGCGGCACAAATCAGACGGGATCTCCGGCAGGCCAGAATGTCGTCACCCGGGCCTGTGACTGTGCTCCGGCCCGTGGAGCAAAGTCAGAGGGAATGCACATCGAATGCCGCTTCGCGGCGCAAATCGGACCGGATCACCCGCCAGTCAGAGTGCCTTCAGCCGGCCTTTGACTGTGCTCCAGCCCGTGGAGCAAAGTCAGAGGGAATGCACATCGAATGCCGCTTCGCGGCGCAAATCGGACCGGATCACCCGCCAGTCAGAGTGTCTTCAGCCGGCCTTTGACTGTGC
>DASSTH010000398.1:0-9967 GCA_035708025.1 Nakamurella sp.
GCTGATCGACTGGTACGGCGACCGGGTGGCCCGGGTGGACGGCGTCGGCACGGTCGAGGAGGTGCACCGCCGGGTGCTGGCCGCCATCGGCGTGACCGGGGCGGAGCGGGCCTGACCGGTGCCTGACCGAGGATCGATCGAGCTGCACACCCGGGGCGAGCTGCAGGCCATGCGGGCCGCCGGCCGGCTGCTGGCCGCGGCGCTGGCCGCCGCCCGGGATGCCGTCAAGCCCGGCGTGAGCACCGCCGACATCGACGCGGTGGTGGCCGGGGTGATCGCCGACGGCGGCGCGACCAGCAACTTCCTCGGCTACGGGGCCGCGCCGGACGGCACCGGGGCGTTCCCGGCCACCATCTGCGCGTCCATCAACGACGAGGTGGTGCACGGCATCCCGTCACCGGCCAGGGTGCTGGCGGAGGGGGACCTGCTGTCCATCGACGCGGGCTGCATCCTGGACGGCTGGCACGCGGACTCGGCGATCTCGGTGCACGTGGGGGCGCCCCGGGAGGACGCCGAGGTGGCACTGATCGGCGCCGCCGAGGACGCCATGTGGGCCGGCATCGCGGCGGCCCGCGCGGGCGGCCGGCTCGGTGACGTGTCCTGGTCCATCGAGTCGTCGGTCAAGCGGTCCGCGCGCGAGGACGGGCGCCGGTACAGCCTGCTGGCCGGATACGGCGGTCACGGCATCGGCACTGCGATGCACATGGCGCCATTCGTGCCCAACACCGGGCGGCGCGGCAAGGGTGTGCGGCTGGTGCCGGGCATGGCGCTGGCCATCGAGCCGATGGTGACGCTGGGCCGGCCGGCCGGCCGGGAACTGGACGACGGCTGGACCGTGGTGACCAGGGACGGCGAGCGCGCCGCGCACGTGGAGCACTCGATCGCCATCACCTCGGACGGGGTGTGCGTGCTGACCGCGGAGGACTCCGGGGCGGCCGGCCTGGCGCCGTTCGGGATCACGCCGGTGTCCCTGGACTGAGTGGCGGGTCGGGCTGCGGGCCGCCGGGCTATCGGCGACTTCGCGGGTTTGATGCTGGATTTTCCCGCGATCCGGGCCTAGAACGCAGTATCAAACCCGCGAACATCGGTCAGCCGGTCAGCCGGTCTGTGGAGTCACGGCGGTGGCGATGTCCCGGACGGCGAACCCACCCGGCAGATCGCCGAACACCCGGTCGCCGTCGGCGCCCAGCCGGGTGGCGCAGTACAGGTCGGCGACCGCCGCCGGGGCGTGCCGGATGAGCAGCGAGCCGGCCAGCAGCTTGGCCGCCAGGGACGCCAGCCCGCGGGCGTGCGCCGGCTCCGGCGCGGCCAGCGCCGCGTCCAGGTGGTGCAGCCCCGCGTCGTAGCGCGGATCGGCGCCGGCCGCCAGGGCGAGCTCGTCCCGCAGCGCCGTCACCGCCTCCGGGGACCGCTCGATCGCGCGCACCGCATCCAGCGCCGTCACGGTTCCCGATCCCTCCCAGATGCCGTTCAGCGGCGCCTCCCGCTGCAGCCGGGGCATCACCGACTCCTCCACGTACCCGTTGCCGCCCAGGCACTCGGCCGCCTCGGCGATCGCCGGCACCGCGCGCTTGCACACCCAGAACTTGGCCGCCGGCAGCGCCAGCCGCAGCAGGTCGCGCTCACCGGCATCGACCGCGGCGGCCAGCCGCAGCCCGGTCAGGGTGGCCGCCCAGCTCTCCGTCGCCAGGTCGGCCAGCACCGCCGTCATCGCCGGCTGGTCGGCCAGCCGCCGCCCGAACGCCGACCGGTGCGCGGCGTGGTGCGCCGCCACGGACAGCGCCGCGCGGAGCTGGCCGGCCGAGCCGAGCACGCAGTCCAGCCGGGTCATCGTCACCATCTCGATGATGGTGGGCACCCCGCGACCCTCGTCACCGATCCGGAAGGCCAGCGCCCCGTCGTACTCGATCTCGGCCGAGGCGTTCGCCCGGTTGCCCATCTTGTCCTTCAGCCGGACCAGCTGCATGGCGTTGCGGCTGCCGTCCTCCAGCACCCGGGGCAGCAGGAAGCAGGTCAGCCCGTCCGGCGCCTGGGCCAGGGTGAGGAAGATGTCGTTCATCGGCGCCGAGGTGAACCACTTGTGCCCGGTGATCCGGTAGGCGCCGTCGCCGCTCGCCGGGTCGGGCTGCGCCGTGCTGGTGTTGGCCTGCACGTCCGAGCCGCCTTGCTTCTCGGTCATCGACATGCCCGCCAGCAGACCCGTCTTGCTGGCGGCGGGGCGCAGCCGGGCGTCGTAGTGCCGGGCGGTCAGGCCGGGTTCGTAGCGGGCGGCCAGCTCGGGTTGCCGGCGCAGCGCGGGCACGGCGGCGTAGGTCATCGAGATCGGGCACAGATGACCGGACTCGGCGTGGTTGGCCAGGTAGAAGCCGGCCGCCCGGCGCAGGTGGGCGTGCGGTCCCGGGTCCGGCCCCCACGGCGCGGCATGCAGCCCGGCGGTGACGGCGGTGTCTATCAACAGGTGCCAGGCGGGGTGGTACTCGACCTCGTCGATGCGCCGGCCGCTCGGGTCGTGGGTGCGCAGCCGCGGCGGGAACTCGTTGGCCAGCCGGGCGGCCTGCTGCAGGGGTGCGGATCCGTAGCGCCGGCCGAGATCGGCCAGGGCCGGATCCGGTTCGGCGCCGGCGGCGGACAGCCCGGCCCACAGGGCCGGGTCGGCGGCGGTGACGTCGTAGTCGGTCAGCGGCGGGACCTGGTTGGTGACCTGATGGGTGGGCGGCATGGCGGGACCTCCTGCGGCCGACCGTACGCGGTGCCGGCCCGGTGTGGATCGGCTCGTGCGGCACCGACTCCCTCCGGCGGGGGAGCGGGTTCAGCCGCGGGCGGGAGGTGCCGCGCGCCCGGGCCGGCGACTGTGGAGCCATGACGACGACCATCCATGCCACCCGGACCCTCGATCCGGCCGCCCCGCCGACCGCGCATGCTCGACCCGCCGGCGGGCGCGGGATCCCGCTGGCGCGTCACATGCTGCTGCGGCGGGCCGCCGGGGCCGCGGCCATCGCCGGCACCGTCCCATACCTGACCCTGAAGGTGCTCTGGCTGGCCGGTCACCCGGTGGGGGTGCGCCGGCCGGAGTTGCTGGGCCAGTTGCGGGCGCTGAACGCCGTCACGGTGGTGCTGGACGCCTGCGTCATCGGGCTGGCGCTCGCCCTGATGCTTCGGTCGGGCCGCCGGGTGCCGGCCTGGCTCGTGCTGCTGCCGGCCTGGGTCGGGACCGGGTTCCTGGTGCCGATGGCGGTGGTGATCCTGCCCGGCACGCTGCTGTCGGTGCTCGGGGTCGGCTCCGGGCCGGGCGGTGCGGCCGATCCGTTGCAGCCGTGGGTGCGACCGCTGGTGTACGGCGGGTTCGCCTGGCAGGGCGTCTTCCTGGCGGTGGCGTTCGCGCTGTACGCCCGGGACCGGTGGTCGGCCGAGCTGGGCACCGGCGGCGCGGCGCCCGGGGCCCGCGCCCGGGCCGTGCTGCCGTTGCTGCGGGTACTGGCGGTCGGCGGGTCCGTGGTGGCGCTGCTGGCGGTGGTGCTCGACCTGGTCGCGGCCGCCCGGTGGGGCGGGTGGGATACCGCGAGCAGCACCGCGGTCAAGGCGGCGCTGGAACTGATCGGGGTGCTGGGGGTGACGGCGCTGGCCCGGGACACCGGGCGGCGGGCGGCCGCCGTCGCGGCCGGCTGGATCGGCAGTGCCGTGCTGTTCTCCTGGGGCCTGTGGGGGACGGTCAACACGGTCGGTGGCACCCCGCTGTCCGCCGCCGGGGACCCGCTGAGCGGCCTGTCCGGGTTGTGCGCACTGCTCGCCGGATTCGCGCTGGCGGTGGCGGGGCTGGTGGCGCTGGCGGGCACCGGCGTCGCCCGGCCGCCCGCTACCGTGAAGGGGTGACCGACCTGCCGCCCCCGGAAACCGCCCGGTGATCCACCAGATGCACAAGCGGGTGGCGGCCATCGACTGCGGCACCAACTCGATCCGGCTGCTGGTCGCCGACCTCTCGCTGTCCGCGGCCGGGGCGTACCTGGTGGACGTGCACCGCGAGATGCGGGTCGTCCGGCTCGGCGAGGGCGTGGACGCCACCGGCCGGCTGTCGCCGTCGGCGCTGGACCGGACCTGGCGGGCGCTGGCCGACTACACCGCGATCCTGCGCGCGTCCGGCGCGGTCACGGTGCGCATGACGGCCACCTCCGCCACCCGGGACGCCGCCAACCGGGACGAGTTCACCGCCATGGTCCGCCGGACGTTGGGGCAGGACCCGGAGGTGATCTCCGGCGCGGAGGAGGCGGAGCTGTCCTTCCGGGGCGCGGTCGGCGACCTGCCGGCGACCGACGGGCCGTTCCTGGTGGTCGACATCGGCGGCGGGTCCACCGAGCTGGTGGTGGGTTCGGTGGACCCGGCGGACGGCGGTGGGGTCGTCACGCTGGCCGGCTCCACCAGCCTGAACATCGGTTGCGTGCGGATCACCGAGCGACTGCTGCCGTCGGACCCGCCCACCGCCGGTGAGATCGGCGCGGCCGCCGGCTGGGCCCGGGAGCTGCTGTCCGACGGCCTGGACGGGTTGGGCGGCGCGCTCGGATCCGTGCGGCGCATGGTCGCGGTGTCCGGCACCGCCACCACCGTGGCGGCCGCGTCACTGCAGCTGCCCAGCTACGACCCGGTGCGCATCCACCTGTCCCGGATTCCGGTGGGCGACCTGCGCAAGGTGTCGGAGATCTTGCTGGCGGCCACTCGGGCGCACCGGGCGGCGCTGGGGTACATGCACCCGGGCCGGGTGGACGTGATCGGCGGCGGGTCGCTGATCCTGGCCACCATCGCCGAACTGGTCGCCCAGCGCACCGGGCTGGACGAGGTGACAATCAGCGAGCACGACATCCTGGACGGCATCGCGCTGTCCCTGGCCTGACCGGCCGGCGCGGGGATGCCCGTCACACGACGGCGAGCACCAGCAGCACCACGGCCGCCAGCAGGGCGACCGCCGCACCGATCGCCAGCCCGGCCGCCGCCTTCGCGGTGCGGGCGGCCTGCTCCTGGACGCTGCGCGGCGACAGCGTCAGTGTGCTGCCGTCCCGCCCGCCCATCACCAGTGTGCCGCCGGCATCCGTGACGGGGCCGGCCGCGTACAGCCGCAGTCCCGGTTGCAGCACGTACTCCACCCGCTCGATGCCCAGCGTCCGGCCCCGGCCACCGCCGATGTCGATACGGAACCCGCCGATCTCCAGCGAGCCGCCCAGCAGGTCGCCGAACCCGCCGGCGGGCTGGTAGTTGTTCACCGTGCACTCGGGGTCGTGCACGCTGATGCGCTGCGGATCCAGTTGCACGGTGGTGACGCCGTCCGAGATGCCGAACCGCTGCTGGGAGGACGCGTCGTGCTCCACCCGGGTCTGGGTCGTGGTGCCGTTGTTCGAGGAGTTCCGCTCCTCGTAGCGGCGGCGCACGATCGTGCGGTGCCAGACGCACAGCGTGCCGCTCAGCGGCGCGGTCAGCAAATCGCCGGTCGGGATCAGCGTGCCGGAGGTCGCCACCTCCTTGCGGAAGCTGCCGCCACCGATCGCCGTGGCGGCCGCCTTCGCCTGCTCGGCGATCTCGGTGCAGGTGAGCTGCTCCATGCCGCGCAGCCGGTCGCTGCGGCGGCGGACCAGCACGGCGGCCACGCCCAGCCCGACGGCGACGACCAGCACGACGATGCCGGCGATCAGCATGTTCCCTCACTCCCCCGGGGTCGGGCCGCCGGTCGCCCAGGCCACGAACGCGGCCAGGTCCGCCGACTGCGCCACCCGGCTCGGCTCGTGCACGTACATCATGTGCCCGGCCGGATAGTAGCGGCGGGAGATGTTGCCGCGCGCGGACTCCGGGATGCGCAGGTGCGCCAGCACGTGCTCGGCGGCGGCGAACGGCGTGGCGCCGTCGTGGTAACCGAACGCCACGTGCACCTTGAGGAACGGGTTGGCCCGCATCGCGGCGGCCAGATCCTCGACCACCGTCACCGACCGGCCCTCGAAGTCGGCATACGACCACGGGTGCACCCGATCGGTGAGAATCTCGTACGGCAGGTCCGACCGGTACTCCAGTTCGGTGCGCAGGTAATGGTTGGCCGCCGCCGTGTACGGCGCCTGGATCGCCGAATACGACGGATCCACCGCCAGCTTCTCCGCATTCAGGTCCGCGGGCCGCTCGGTGAACCGCCCGTCCAGTCGGCCGATCGCCAGCCCCTCGGAGCGCAGCAGTTCGGCGAAGAAGTGCTGATGCTCGATGCGCAGGTCCGCCCGGTCGACGTACTCCTCCGACAACCCCGTCACCGCCGCGATCCGGCGCACCAGATCCGCCCGTTCGTCCGCCGACAGCCGGGCACCCCGGGACAGCGCCCACGGGTAGTCCCGCTCGGCCAGTTCGGTCGCCTCGGCGACCACCTCGGCCAGCTCCCGGCCCGGTTGCTTGCCGTGGTAGTGGGCAAGGGCGGCGTAGGTCGGCAGGTAGTGCACATAGGGGGCGTCGTTGTCCGGGGAGAACACGATCGAGCCCATGTCCAGCACCGAGGAGATCAACATGATGCCGTTCAGCGCCATGCCGTGCCGCTCCGACAGGTGCCCGGCCAGCGCGGCCGCCCGCAGCGTGCCGTAGGACTCGCCGGCCAGGAACTTGGGCGACAGCCACCGGCCGTTGCGGGTGGTCCACAGCCGGATCATCTCGGCGACGGCGTCCCGGTCGGCCTTGAAACCGTGGTAGTCGCCGGGCTTCCCGCCGGTGACGGTGCGGGTGTAGCCGGTGGACATCGGATCAAGGAACACCAGATCGGTGTGCGCCAGCAGGGTCTCGGCGTTGTCGGCGATCCGGTAGGGCGGCGGCACCGGGTCGCCCGCGTCACCGGAGACCACCCGGCGCGGGCCGAGCAGGCCCAGGTGCAGCCACACCGACGACGAGCCCGGCCCGCCGTTGAAGGCGAAGGTCACCGGACGGGTGGCCGGGTCCGCGCCGTCCGCGGTGTAGGCCACCACGAACATCTCCACGGTGGCCTTGTGCCCGTCGAACGCGCCCTCGGTGAGCTTCTCCTCGCGCAGCACGATCCGGCCGGCCGTGACGGTGTAGTCCAGCGGACCCTGGGCGGTGCCGAGTCGGTGGTGGGTGGTGACGAGGTCGTCGGCGGGATCCGGCCCGGTGCGGCCGGCCGGTGTGCCGTTGCGGTCCGCGGCTCCGGGCGCGGTGCGCTCGGACCCGCCCGGCTGGTCTGCGGAGTCGTCGCCCGCCTCGCCGCGGGCGCCTTTGTGATCGTCTGCTGCCATTCCTGAGACGATACGGCGGTGACGTCGCCTCCCGGCCGCCGCCGTCCGCGGATCGCGCTGGTGATCAACCCGGCGGCCGGGCGCGGTGCCGGCGCGCGGGCCGGGCAGCGGGCCGCCGCGGTGCTGCGGGACGGGGCCGAGCTGACGGTGCTGCAACCGGCCGGCGGCGCCGCCGGCTCACTGGCGGCGTTGGTCGCGGTGCTGCGGGACCGGCCGGACGCGGTGCTGGTGTGCGGCGGTGACGGGATGGCCCACCTGGCGGTCAATGCCCTGGCCGGCGGCGAAGTCCCGCTGGGCGTGATCCCCTGCGGCACCGGCAACGACGCGGCCGAGGTGCTCGGAATGCACCGAGACCCTGCGGTGGCGGCCGGCCAGCTGCTGCGCGCCTGGGCTGCCGGGTCGGTGCGGCGCATCGACGTGGGCCGCTGCGACGGGCCGGCGCTGCTGCCGGGCACCACCCGGGCGTTCCTCGGCCTGCTCTACGCCGGGTTCGACTCGGCGGTCAACGACCGGGCCAACCGGATGCGCCATCCGCGCGGCCCGGCCCGGTACACCATCGCCCTGGCGGTGGAGGCAATCCGGTTGCAGGCCAGGCCCTTCCGGTTCTGCCTGGATGATGTGGAGACCAGGGTGCCGGCCACCCTGGTGGCGGTGGGCAACGGTCCGCAGTACGGCGGCGGCAAGCTGATAGCGCCCCAGGCCCGTTGGGACGACGGCGTTCTCGGGGTGACAGTGGTTGGCCCGGTGTCCCGGATGACCTTGGCGCGGCTGGCCCCCACGCTCCCGCATGCCGGGCATGTCGGCCATCCGTGCGTACGGCTGCACTCGGCGCACCGGGTGCTGCTGGACGCCGCCGACACCATGGCCTACGCCGACGGCGAGCCGGTGGGACCGCTGCCGGTGCGGGTGTGGGCCGATCCCGGCGCGCTGCCGGTGCTGGTGCCCGTTCCCGGCTGACCCGCGCCGTCAAGCCGCAGTTCGACGGCACTCGGGGCTGGTGCTGGACAGGCGATCCAGCAGGCCTTCGGTGCCGAGTTTGATGAGCGACGCGGCGGGGGTAACTGAAGGTCATCCAGTCCCGATGACAGCGCAGATCCCTTCCTGAGGAGCGGGTCGGTGATGAGCCTGACCGAACGAGAACGTCGTTGCCTGGCCGACCTTGCGCTGGAGATCGGCCGCGAGGATCCCGCGCTGGCCCGGATGCTCACCCACGGCCGATGGTTACCCCGTCGCACCCGTTTCCGGCTGTCGATCGTCTCGTTCCTGACCTCCCGGCAGTGGTGGCAGTGGTCGCTGGCGGCGCTGCTGCTCGGCGGGTTGGCGGCGTTCCTGTCCACCGGCGCGTCCCCCCGTCCGGTCACCGACGCGATCGGTGCCGGGATCATGGTGGCCGCGGCGATCATGCTGGGCGTGGTGCGGTTGGTGACCGGGCGGCGCCGCCGGTCGGCCCCGGACGGTTGATGCGGCGACTTGTTCCACTCATCTACTGCGGCCGTACCTGCTCCGAAACCGCCCGTCGACCGTTTGACACCATGGGTCGGTGAGCATCCGGGCCGGTGATCCGCGCGTGGCGCCGCGGTTCGCCGCCGACGCCGGGTCGTTGGCCGAACTGGATGCGCTGGTGACGACCTGCCGGGCGTGCCCCCGGCTGGTGGCCTGGCGGGAGGCGGTGGCGGCCGCCCCCCGGGCGTCGTTCGCCGGCCAGACCTACTGGGCCCGCCCGGTGCCGGGCTTCGGACCGGCCGACGCCCGGATCATCATCGTGGGGCTGGCGCCCGCCGCGCACGGGGCCAACCGGACCGGGCGGATGTTCACCGGCGACCGGTCCGGCGACTTCCTGTTCGCGGCCCTGCACCGGGCCGGGCTGGCGTCCCAGCCGCACTCGGTGTCCGCCGACGACGGGTTGACCCTGCACGACGTGCGGGTCACCGCCCCGGTGCGCTGCGCGCCGCCGGCCAACAAGCCGACCGTGGAGGAGCGGGACACCTGCGCGCCGTTCCTGGCCCGGGAGCTGGCGCTGCTGGAGCCGACGGTGCGGGTGGCGATCGTGCTGGGCGGGTTCGGCTGGCAGGCGCTGCTCGGGACCTTGGCCCGGTCCGGCTGGGCGATCCCGCGGCCCCGGCCGGTGTTCGGGCACGGTGCCGTGGCGCGAGTGTCCCGGGGCACGCAGCAGCTGACCCTGCTGGGCTGCTTCCACGTCAGCCAGCAGAACACCTTCACCGGCCGGCTGACCCCGGCGATGCTGGACGAGGTGCTCGCCAGGGCGCGGGAGCTGGCCGACGGTGACGTCACAGGCGAGGCCGTTGATCGCTGAGGGTGCCGGGTCGCGCGCGGGCGCACCCGTAGGCTCGACGGCAACGCGCGGCCCGGCCGCACCCGCCCCCGTAGCCCAATCGGCAGAGGCAGGCCACTTAAAATGGTCACAGTGTGGGTTCGAGTCCCACCGGGGGCACTGTTGGGATGTCTCGGGACATCGGAATCGCCCGAACCCCCCATTCTGGGGTCCCGGCTGGGTTAGCTCGACTCTGTCGACTACCGGTGACTGTGCCCGAGTGACGCGTGCGTTCTCCGCCCGACGCCGGTGAAGAACGACTGGCTCTCAGACAGCGGACCAAGCCTCTCACCAATCGCGCCGCGGAGAGGCGGCGTCGATGAACAGGACCGGGCCCGACGCGAGGGGTGAAGTTCAGTTCCAGAGTGTGAGCTTGTCC
>DASSTH010000399.1:0-3255 GCA_035708025.1 Nakamurella sp.
CAGCGCCCGATCCACCGGCTGCAGCTGGCAGGCGAAGACCGAGTCCGCGACGTGCTCCCCGGCCTCGGTGCGGGCGTCGCCGTAGATCGGGTAGGCCTGGGTGCACGGGCCGCCGTTGGCGGTGTCGGCGAGCACCTGCGAACCGTCCGCGGAGATCTCGCCGTCGAACACGTCACGGCCCTCCGCGATCAGCCCGCCGGAGTCGTCGAAGCAGGCGTCCTGCACGGCGGCGGGCCGGCGATGCGTGTCCAGCCACTGCGTCTGCAGGTCCAGGGCACGCAGCACGGCCGTGGTCTCCTGCTCCTCGCTGTCGCTGCCGAGCATCCAGATCGCCAGGTTGTCGGCGTTGCCGCGGGCGGCGATGAGCCGTTCCCGCACCGCGAAGGGCTCGCGGGAGGCGTGTTCGTTCAGTTCCGGTTCCAGGTAGGGCTCGATGATGATGATCGGCAGGTCGATGTCGCCGTGGAACACCAGCCCGGCCCGGTAGGCGTTCTGCATGGCGGCCAGGCTGCCGGTGCTGCGTGGGGCGACGTCACCGGGCGCCAGGTGCTCGGCCGCGGTGCCGTTGCGGGAACTCCACGGGTCGATGTTGTCGGGCGTGGGGTCGCCCTGATAGGGCCAGCCGGGTTCCACCATGTCCTGCCGGGGCTTCCACCCGCCGATGTGGGCGTTGAGGTTGAGGAATTCCGCCACGGTGATCTGCCCGCGCTGCAGCGCCCGCAGGCCGTACTGCACGCCGACGTTGTTGAAGGTACTGCGGGCGATGTCGGTGCCGGGGATGGCACCGAAGATCGGCAGCAGGTCGTCGAAGTAGCCGATCGGGGTCGTGGCCAACACGGCTGGGTCGATGTCGGCGAAGCTGCCCTCGGTGGTGGCGCCCCACAGTGGGTTGAAGAACAACGGGATGGCGCCGCGCCACTCCTCCAGGCAGACGTCGGAGCCGGGTCCCGCCGAGCTTGCGATGGCGTTGTGGGTCGGATACCCGTCGATGCCGTGCAGGCCGATCACCAGTTGCCGATCGGCCCATGTCGTCCACTTCGGGTCGACGGTGCCGGTGCCGTTGACCTGCGCATCCACCACATCCATGTAGTACTCGAGCAATTCGCAGTCCCCGACCGGGTTCACCTGCGTGATCATGTCCGGGAACGGCTGGATGGGGATCAACGCGTCCAGCAACGAGGGGTCGTTCTGCGCGTACACGAACTGCTGCACGGCACCCCCAGAGCCGCCCAGCCCGAAGGTGTACCGCGGATGGCCGTACGTCTCGACGAACTGCCGCTTGACCATGCGCGCGGTCTCGCCGGTCAGCTGCAGGTTGTAGGTGGTGGCCGTGGCGGCGCCGGTGGAGTTGATCACGGCGTAGCCGCGGGACAGCAGGGCCAGCGCTCCGGTCTGCTCACCGGGCTCCTGCACGGCGCGCAGGGCGTTGCCGTCGTGCGCCTGGGTGTGCCCCACCCCGGTGCCGCCGATGAAGTAGAACACCAGATCCCGGTTCCAGCCCGACAGGTCGGGCCTCTTCGTGTGCCCCGCGCCCGGATGCGGGGCGAGCAGGGCGATGGAGTAGATGAACCGGTTGATGGTGCCCCGCTCGTAGCGCACGATGAACGGCACGCTACGACCCCGCACCGTGGTGGTGGCGACATCGCTCGGCGGGTGCGCGACGTCGTAGGGATGCAGTGCGGCGGTCGGATCGTCACCGATCGCGCGGTAGAAGTAGTCGACCCGGGTCGGAGCCCCGCAGTCGGCGCTGTAACCGACGACGGTGCCCTGCGCGTCGGTGACGGGATGCCCGATGCCGGCGTGGTTGTCCACCACCGGCTCGCCCAGCGCGGTCAGTTGGGTGACGCACGCGAACGGTTGCTGCCGCGGGTTGTCCGGCGCGATGGGGCCGACCTGACCGATCCGGGTGGGTCCGCCCGCACGGGAGTGCCCCGGGGGCGGGTTCGCCGCCGCAACACCGCTGAGCGGCACGACCAGTGCGACCGACAGCAGCGATGCGAGCATCATGGTCCAGCGCCTGGATCTCACGGCGGCCTCCCCGGCGAGTGCGAACCCGGCCAACCTTTCCACCGGCTCCGGCCCGTCGCAATCCGGGACGGACGGGACCGCGACATCCCATCCGACCACAAATCCGGCATAGGAGTTCCGCGCGGGTCGCGATCGGGTATCCAAGTTCCCCAGTGAGGACCACAGCGGCAACTGCCTCGATGGTGCGGCGCCAACGGCATGCGTCGGCCGCACCGCGAGCACGGCACCGGGGAACCGGACGACCAGCTGGAATGACACGCGAGGGTTGTGACGGGTGGTGAGTGTGGACGACCGACTCGAGGAACGAACCCGGCCACTGCCCGTGACGGACCGACCAGCTGCCGGTGCCGTCCTGGACGGCCGGTACCGGCTGGAGCGCCTGATCGGGCAGGGCGGCATGGCGGACGTCTGGGCCGGCGAGGATCTCTTCCTGGACCGGCCCGTGGCGGTGAAGGTCTTCCGGTACGGCACCCCGGGCGTCGACCCGGACCGGATCGATGCCGAAGTGCACACGATCGCGCAGCTCAATCATCCCGGCATCGTCACGGTGTTCGACGCCGGCGGACCGGCCGGCCAGGGCGGGAACGGTGACGGAACCCCGGGGCACGGCCGCTACCTGGTGATGGAGCTGGTGGACGGGCAGACGTTGGCCGATCGCCTGATGGCCGGCCCGCTGCCGGTCGCCGAGGTGGTGCTGTTGGCCGGCCAGTTGACCAACACCCTGGCGTACCTGCATGACCGCCACGTGGTGCACCGGGACATCAAGCCCGCCAACATCCTGCTGCAGACATCCCTGGCCGGTGACGCGCAACCGTTCCAGGCGCGCCTGACGGACTTCGGCATCGCCCGGCCGGCCGGATCCGGCCCAACCGCCACGACAGGGACGACGATCGGTACGGCGACCTATCTCAGCCCCGAGCAGGCGACCGGCGGTACGGTCGGTCCGGCGACGGACGTGTACGCACTCGGGTTGGTCTTGTTGGAGACACTGACCGGCGAAACCGCCTATCCCGGCCACGGTGTGGAGGCCATGTCGGCAAGACTCGATCGCCCGCCGCACATCCCGGCCGGACTCGGTCCACACTGGGCGGAGGTGCTCGCTGCCATGACCGCCGGCGACCCGGCGCGGCGGCCGTCGGCCGCCGAACTGTCCCGCGAATTCGAAGCCTGGCCCGGCACCGACCCGAGCGAGCCTGGGCTACCGACACCACCGTCGGGCGACGGGCG
>DASSTH010000400.1:0-4209 GCA_035708025.1 Nakamurella sp.
CCGGTTCGCCCGTCACCGCCGGAGCGGTCCGCGGCGGAACCACCGTCACCGCCGGAACGGTCACGGGCGGGAGTCCGGTCACCGCCGGAACGGTCCGCGGCGGGAGTCCCGTCACCGCCACCCCCGTCGTCCGGCAGGTAGATCTCCTCCTCCGCCGGGTCGGTGACCTCGCGGTAGACGAAATAGCCGATGCCGAGCACCGCGATCGCGCCGAACGCCAGCCACTGCAGCGCATACGACAGGAACGGGCCGGACTCCAGTTGTGGCAGCGGGATCGGGTAGATCACGCCGGGGGACTCGGCGGTCAGTTGCAGGTAGCCGCGGAACACCGGACCGGGACCGGCCAGCGCCGAACTGGCCGCGGTGTACTGCAGGCGCCCGTCCGGAGCGGCCACCGGCGGCCGGTTCTTCGGGTCGGTCTCGTCCGCCTGCACCCGCCCGGTGATCGTCACCGTCCCGGTGGGCAGCGCCGGCAGCGGCGCACCCTGCTGCACGGACAGGAACGACACGTACCCGCGGTCCACCAGCACCGCCGTGCCGTCCGCCGTCACCAGCGGCACCACCACCTCGGACGCGGCGTTGCCGGACGGATCCTGCCGCAGCCGGATGTACGCCTGCCGGGACGGATCGAAGGTGCCCGTCACGCTCACCCGGTGCCAGATCGCGTCCGCGTCCGGCTGGGCGGTGGTGGACATCAGGTCGGTGATCGGCACCGGGTCAGCGCTCGTCGCCGCCGCGACCGCGGCGTTCTGGTCGGACCGCTCGGCATTCCGGCCGAACTGCCACGGCGCCAGGATCAGGTAGCAGGCCAGCGCGAACGCGATCGCACCGATGATCAGCGCCACCCACTTGGGCGTGATCAGGAACCGCAGCCGCTGCGACCACCGCCGCTCCGCGGCCGGCGAGTCGGCGGTGGGTGGGGCGGAACGCGTCATGCCAGCCGTTGCCGGATCTCGTCGACCAGGCCGGGGGCGGCGTCCTGCAGCATGGCCAGCACCTGGCGGTACTGCTCGTCCGGATGGCCGTACGGGTCGGGCACCTCGTCGTCGTCGGCCTGCGGATCGAACGAGCGCAGCAGCTGCACCCGGGACGGGTCCGCGGCCATCCCGCGCAGCACCCGCAGGTGGCCGCGGTCGGCCGCCAGCACCAGGTCCGCGTCGTCGACCATCTGCGGGGTCACCTGGCGCGCCACGTGCTCGCACGGGTAGCCGGCGGCGGTGAGCACCCGACGGGCCGGCTCGTGCGCTCCCTGCCCGACGTGCCAGTCCCCGGTGCCGGCGCTGGACACCGTCACCGCATCGCCCAGCCCCGCCTCGTCGAACGCTTGGCGGAACACGTGCTCGGCCATCGGCGAGCGGCAGATGTTCCCGGTGCACACCACCAGCACGGACAGCGGACGGCCGTCCGGCGCCTCGGTGTCGCGGGCGGGACCGGACTGGCTGGCTGCGGGGAGGGTACGGGACGTCACCCTTGCATTGTGGCCTGTCAGACTGGGCCGGGGCCGCCCGCGGCGGGCGGAAGTGAGGAGTCTGGCAGCACATGACGGCACGGCTGGCGGACGTGATCGCGGCGTTGGACGCCGCCTACCCGCGCTCCCTGGCCGAGCCGTGGGACACCGGCATCGGCCTGACCTGCGGAGACCCCGAGGACGCGGTGCAACGGGTGCTGTTGGCCGTCGATGCCGACCCGGCGACCGTCGCCGAGGCCGCCGAGGCCGGTGCGCAGTTGCTGGTCACGCACCATCCGCTGCTGTTCCGCCCGGTGCAGTCGGTGGCGGCCGACACCGCCAAGGGGTCGCTGCTGCACCCGTTGATCCGCTCCGGCATCGCGCACTTCGCCGCGCACACCAACGCCGACCGGGCACCCGGCGGGGTGAACGACGCGCTGGCCGACGCGCTCGGGCTGACCGGCGTCCGCCCGCTGCTGCCGGCGCCGGCTCCCGCCCTGGACAAGATCGTGGTCTTCGTGCCGGCCGAGCACACCGACACCCTGATCGCCGCGCTGGCCGACGCCGGCGCCGGGACCATCGGGGACTACGCCGAGGCCGCGTTCGTCTCCTCCGGGCAGGGCCGGTTCCGTCCGCTGGCCGGGGCGAACCCCGCCGTCGGCGAGGTCGGGCGGGCCGAGCGGGTGGACGAGACCAGGATCGAGATGGTGATGCCCCCGGCCCGCCGGGATGCGGTGGTCGCCGCCCTGCGCGGCGCCCATCCGTACGAGGAGCCCGCCTTCGACGTGTACCGCACCGAACCGGTGACGCAGCCGCGGGCGGGCCTGGGCAGGGTCGGCGAACTGGCCGAGCCGATGAGGCTGCGCGCATTCCTGGCCCGGGTGGCCGCCGCCCTGCCGCCCACCGCGGCCGGGGTCCGGGCAGCCGGCGACCCGGACCGGATGATCGCGTCGGTGGCGGTGTGCGGCGGGGCCGGCGGCCGGGAGCTGGGCGCCGCCACCGCCAGCGGCGCCGACGCCTACCTCACCTCGGACCTGAGCCACCACGTCGTCGCCGAGCATGTCGCCGATCCGCGGCGGCCCGCCGTGCTGGAGGTCGCGCACTGGGCGGGCGAGTGGCCGTGGCTGTCCCGGGCGGCCGAGGTGATCACCCGGGCGCTGGGCGGTAGCGTCGCCGTGACGGTGTCCACCCGGCGCACCGACCCCTGGACCCTGCACCACCCGGGACCGTCGTCGGGCGACAGCACCGGCTGAACCGATGCGAGACAGCGCCGGCCAGCACGACAGGCCGGCAGAAGGAGTGTGAGGAGTGCCGACCGCCGACCCCGATGCCCAGCGACGGTTGCTCGATCTGGCCGAGGTGGACCGCGCCGTCGCGGCCGCCCAGCACCGGCGGGCCAGCCTGCCGGAACTCGCGGTGATCGCCGCGGGCGCCGGGCGGATCGACGAACTCAACGGCCGGCTGGTGCTGGCCCAGACCGAGGTCGGCGACCTGGACCGGGCGGCGCGCAAGCTCGACGACGAGATCGAATCGGTGCGGCTGCGGGCGCAGCGGGACGCCGAGCGGCTGGCGGCCGGCGCCGGCGGGGCCCGGGAGCAGGAGAACCTGCAGCGGGAGATCGAGTCCCTCGCTCGCCGGCAGTCGACGCTGGAGGACGAGGCGCTGGAGTTGATGGAGCGCCGGGAGGGGGCCGACGCCGCGATGGCCGCGGTGCAGGGTGAGCTGGACGTGGCGATGGCGGAGGTCGAGCAGGCGGTGGTCCGCCGGGACGACGCGTTCGCCGACCTGGACGACGAGCTGTCCCGGCTGGATGCCCAGCGGGCCGAGCTGGTGGCCCAGACGCCCCAGGACCTGCTGGCGCTGTACGAGCGGATCCGCGCCTCCGGCAAGGTCGCCGCCGGCCGGCTCAACGGGTCGCAGTGCGGGGCGTGCCGGATGATGGTGGACAACGTGGCGCTGGCCGAGCTGCGGTCCGCCGCCCCGGAGGCGGTGCTGCGCTGCCCGGAGTGCGGCGCGATCCTGGTCCGGAGCTGATGTCGCCGCCGCCGGACCATGGCCCGGTGGCGTCCGCGCGCTCCGTGGTGGTGCAGGCCGACGGGGGTTCCCGGGGCAATCCGGGACACGCCGGATACGGGGCGGTGGTGCTGGACCCCGACACCGGCGCGGTGCTGGCCGAGCGGTGGGGTTACCTGGGCCGGACCACCAACAACGTGGCCGAGTATTCCGGGGTGATCGCCGGGTTGCGGGCGGCCGCCGAGCTGGGCGCCCGCCGGGTGGCCGTCCGGCTGGACTCGAACCTGATCGTGCAGCAGATGAACGGCGTGTGGAAGGTGCGCAAGCCCGAGCTGCTGCCGCTGGCCGACCGGGTCCGCGATCTGGTCCGCGGGTTCGACGAGGTGACGTTCGACTGGCTGCCCCGGGAACGGAACAAGCTGGCCGACGCGCTGGCCAACCGGGCGATGGACCAGGGCAGCGCCGGAGGGGCGCCGGTCGAGGAACCCGGAGCCGGGCCGGAGACCGGATCAGCCGATCCCGCCACGGGTTCCGCTGGTGACCCGGTCTCCGGATCAGCCAGCGCCGCACCGGCTTCGGCTCGCCACCCGGTGTCCGGATCAGCCGGCACAGTACCGGCTTCCGCGCGCCACCCGGTGTCCGGATCGGCTGGCACGGCAACGGGTTCGGCTCGCGACCCGGCCGCCGGCGAGCCGCTGCCGCATCCTGCCGGTGCCACCCGCATCGTGATCGTCCGGCACGGGGAGACC
>DASSTH010000401.1:0-7591 GCA_035708025.1 Nakamurella sp.
GTGGGAGACCGCGGGCGCGCGCTTCGTGCCCGACGCCGCGCCGCACGAACGACGAAAGCTGTGGTTGCTCAACGGGAGCCACTCGCTGCTGGCCTACGCCGGCAGCATCCGCGGGCACCGGACGGTGGCCCAGGCCATCGCCGACCCCGAGTGCCGCGGGTGGGTCGAGCAATGGTGGGACGAGGCCGGCCGCCACCTCGGTCTGCCGGGACCGGAGATCGCCGGCTACCGCGCCGCGCTGCTGGAACGGTATGCCAACCCGCGGATCGAGCACCTGCTCGCCCAGATCGCGGCGGACGGGTCACAGAAGATCCCGCTGCGCGTCCTCCCGGTGCTGCGGGCCGAACGCGCCGCCGGACGGTCCGCCGTCGCCGCGGCGCGGGCGGTGGCCGGCTGGATCTGCCATCTGCGCGGGCTGGGCGCCCCGGTCGCCGACACCGACGCGGACCGTTGGGTCGGCCTGGCCGCGGGTCCGCTGCCGGAGTCGGTACCCCGGGTGCTGCACGGGCTGGCGGCCGGCCTCGGCGACGACGCCGACCTGGTGGGCACCGTCACCGGCCTGGTGCGTGACCTGGGGGCGGGGCGGCCCGGCTGACCCGTCACCGGCCCAGCGGGTGCCCCCTCGAGCGGCCCACCGCCCGCCCGCCCACTCGCTGCCGTCTGCGCTGATCAAATGTCGGCGATTCGCCCGGTTCGCCGGAATGTTGCTGCGAAATGATCAGCGCAGAGGGAGCGACGGCCTTGTCGTGGGAGTGCCGGGCGGCCCGTCACCGCTGTCCCGTCACCGTCGCGGCGTCAGGGCGGGCAGGACCCCGAGCTGCTCGGGTCGGCCAGTTGCTTCAACGCCAGATCGCAGACCTGTCCGAAGGCATCCAGCAGCTCCGGCGACAGCGGGTCGAACATGATCCGCCGTACGCTCTCCGCATGTCCCGGTGCGGCCTCCACCAGGCGCTGGTAGCCGAGGTCGGTGAGCACGGCGATCTGGCCGCGCCGGTCGTCGGGGGATGGCCGGCGCTCCACCCACCCCGCCTCCTGCAGCCGGTCGACCGCGTGCGACATGCGCGACGGCGAGGCCCAGGCCGCCTGCGCCAGTTGCGACATGCGCAGCGACCGCTCCGGCGCCTCCGACAGCATGGCCAGGATCAGGTAGTAGGCGTGCGGCATGTCGGCGTCCCGTCGCAGGTCCCGGTCCAACCGCTCCTGCAACGAGCCGGACAGTTGCAGGAAGGCCCGCCACACCCGCTGCTGCTCGTCCGAGAGCCAGGGCTCCTTCGGCATCCGCACCCCAAGTAGTTGAGAGTTCACATAAATGACGGTACGCTGAAGACACCGTCACCAGGGAGGTCACCGTGTCCACCCCCAGTCTCGCCGCCGACCGTCCCGCCAGCCGGGAGATCGCGACCGGCTCGCCGCAAGATCACGAAACCCCGGCCCGCATGCCCGTGCTGTACCTCTCGCACGGGGCGCCGCCGCTGGCCGACGACCGGGTGTGGACCGATCAGCTGGCCGGCTGGGGTGCCCAGCTGCCGCGCCCCTCGTCCATCCTGGTGGTCTCGGCGCACTGGGAGGCCGCCCCGGTCGCCGTCGGGGCCACCGAGCAGGTGCCGCTGACCTACGACTTCTGGGGCTTCCCCGAGCGCTACTACCAGGTCCGGTACGACGCGCCCGGCGCCCCGGACCTGGCGGAGCGGGTGCGCGCGCTGCTGGACCGGCCCGGCAACCCGGTGCACCAGGACCCGGCACGCGGGCTGGACCACGGGGCCTACGTGCCGTTGGTGGAGATGTACCCGCAGGCCGACATCCCGGTGTTGCAGGTGTCCATGCCGTCGCTGGACCCGCAGGAGCTGTTCGCCCTGGGACGCAGGCTCGGGGCGCTGCGCGACGAGGGGGTGCTGATCATCGGCTCCGGCTTCACCACTCACAACCTGCGGGAGGCCCGCTTCGGCGACACCTCCGGGTCGGCGCCGGAGTGGGGGGTGGAGTTCGACGACTGGGCCCGCCGCACCGTCGAGGCCGGCGACATCGACGCCGTGCTGGACTTCCAGCACACCGCGCCCGCGGCCCAGCGTGCCCATCCGCGCACCGAGCACTTCGCGCCGCTGTTCGTCGCCCTGGGTGCCACCGCGGACACCGGGGTGGACGCCGCCAGCGTGATCGACGGCTTCTGGTACGGGCTGGCCAAGCGGTCCTTCCAGTTCAACTGAGCCACGCGCGGGGCTGGGCCCGCAGTGCGGTCGGCCGGGGCGGGAGGATCAGCTGGTCGCCATGCGGTGCAGGTAGGCGGCCATCTGCCCGCGGGTGACGGGACTTCCGGGGCGGTAGGTGCCGTCCGGGTAGCCGGTGGTGACGCCGACCGTCTTCAGCCACGCGATGTCACCGCAGAACGAACTGCCCGCGGTCACGTCGGAATACGGCGAGCCGCCGGCACACGCGCCGGCGTCCGAGCCGTCGTGCACGAAGCGGTACAGGTAGGCCGCCATTTGTCCGCGGGTGACCACCAGACCCGGACGGTAGCTGCCGTCCGGGAAGCCGCCGGTGATGCCGGTCTGCTTGAGCCAGGCGACATCGCCGCAGAACGCGCTGCCGGCCTTGACATCCGGGTACGGCGCGGCCCCGCTGCACTGGCCGGCGTCGGCGCCGTCGTGCGCGTAGCGGTACAGGTAGGCCGCCATCTGACCGCGGGTCACGCCGACGCCGGGACGGAAGGTGGCGTCCGGGAAGCCGGTGGTGATGCCCTGCTCGCCCAGCCACAGGATGTCGGTGTAGAACTGCGTGCCGGCCGAGATGTCGGTGAAGTACGGCTGGGTGGGCAGCGCGGGTCCCCAGTCCGGGCTGCTGCCGCCCTGGATCGCGAAGGCGACGGTCACGCTTCCGCAGTTGCCGGTCGCGGCCGGCGCGGTGTTGGCCAGGTAGATGCCCTCGCCGGTCTCGTCGGCCGTCCCGTCCGACTCGAACCAGACCACGCCCGAACCGTCGGGGGAGAAGTTCGGTGTGCTGGCCGTCGCCCCGTCGGGCACCACCCCGGCCTCGCAGCGGGCGGTGATGTCGCCCCCGGGGGCCGAGGTGGTCCACAGCCGCATCACCTGTTGCGAGCTGGCCTCCGAGTACCCGTCGGTGGCCAGCATGCCGTGCGAAAAGGCGGGCTCCTCGTATACCGAGTCGATCAGGTCGGGCGATTCGGTCCAGAAGGTGGGCGTGGTGCTCGGCAGGTCGTCGTAGTACATGGCGTAGGAGGACAGGGTCAGGCCGGTGTCGCTGGTGTCCACCAGCAACCGCGATGCGGAGGTCCACTGGCCGAATTCCATGTTGGCGATGTTCTGGTCCAGGCCGATCTGATTGGCGTTGCTCCCGTCGGCGTCCACCACGATGGTCCGGAATCCGTAGGCGGCCGCGCAGTCCAGCCCCGTGATGAAGTCCGCGGAATCCAGGTAGGCGATGTGCTTTCCGTCCGGGGAGACCTGCACGTTGCGGAAGCCCTGCGGGTAGCTGGACCACGGCGCGGTGGGGCAGTTGCCGATCGTGCTCAGTTCGAATTGCGGTGGGGAGAACTTCCGGATCACATGGCCCGCGCGGTCCATCTCCCAGATCCAGCCCTGCAGGTCGCCCTGTGGCTGGGTCTGGTTGCGGACCGCGACGATCAGGCCGTCGTCGGACTGCGAGACGGCGACGTATCCCGCGTCGCCGGTGCCGTCGCCGGTGGGTTGCCCGCCGTCGTGGGTGACCTGGATCGTGGTGGCCAGGTCGGGGCTGGTCAGGAAGATGTTGCCGTCCTTGATGTAGACGATGCTGCCGTCGTCGGACACCCCGGTCGGCAGGCTGAACGCGTCGGGGGACGCCGTCGGTGACGACATGAGCCCGACGTGCCCGGTCGGGGTCTGCCCGCCCGACGGGCCGGCGGGTGCGGTGGCGGTGCTGCCCGTGTTGACTGTGGGTGTCGATGATGATGGGTTGTCCGAGACGCCTTGGGCGGCGGCCGTTCCGGTGCCCACCAGCGCGAGGGCGGCGGCCGCGATCGCGGCGGTGGTGATCCGACGACCGTGACGGGGCCGGTGGCGGTGCGGATACGGGATGACGGACGGGGCGCGCATCATCGGCCTCCTGCGGACGTGCGAGGACGGGCCGGCCGACGACCCCCAGCCGGTCATCGGCGTCGGCAGGACATCGGCGAGGAGCGACCCGGCGACCGGCGAGATACGTGACGTGCGCCACATCTATTAGCGTGCGGAACGATGGGACGGTTGCCTCGTGCGGCGTGGGCAGAACGATGCGGCGGTTGCGGCCGAGCGGCGTGGGGGACCGGGGTGCGGGCCGGCGCCCACCGGTGCTGGGCGGCCGTCGCCGGGGTTGGCAGGATGATCCGGTGACGACGCGTCGGCAGGTCTCCGGTGACGAGCTGGCCGCGATGGCCCGCGCCGTCGAACTGGCCGCGCTCGGCGCCGGCACCGCGCTGCCCAACCCGGTGGTGGGCTGCGTGCTGATCGACCCGTCCGGTCGGGTGCTGGGGGAGGGCTTCCACCAGCATCCGGGTGGGCCGCACGCGGAGGTGGCGGCGCTGGCCGCGGCGGGCGAACGGGCGGCGGGGTCCACCGCGGTCGTGACCCTGGAGCCGTGCAACCACACCGGACGGACCGGCCCGTGCAGCGAGGCGCTGATCGCAGCCGGGGTGACCCGGGTGGTGCTCGCGGTGCGCGACCCGTGGCCGCCCGCCGCGGGTGGCGCCGACCGGCTGCGGGCCGCCGGGGTGCAGGTGGTGGAACTGCCGGCGGTGACGCGTTCCGCGGCGGGGGAGGCGTCCGCCGGTGCGCCGGACGGCGCGGCGGTGACGGGGTCCGAGGGTGACGCCGATCCGGTGGCGGCGGCCGTCGACGCGGCGGAGGACGTCAACCGGGTGTGGCTGGGGGCGATGCGGAACCGGCGCCCGTTCGTGACGGTGAAGGCCGGGATGACGATCGACGGGCGGGTGGCCGCCGCGGACGGCAGCACCCGGTGGATCACGTCACCGCAGTCCCGGCGCGACGTGCACGAGCTGCGCCGCCGGGTGGACACCATCATGGTCGGCATCGGCACGGTGCTGGCCGACGACCCGCAGCTGACCGCCCGGGACGACGCCGGTGCGCTGGCCGGCCGGCAGCCGCTGCGGGTGGTGGTCGATTCGCACGGCCGGACCCCGGGCACGGCAAGGGTTCTGGACGCTTCGGCGGAGACCCTGGTGGCCACCACGGAGCGCTTCGGGTCCACCCGCGACGGCCGGGTGGACCTCGGTGCGCTGCTGGACGGGCTGTTCCGCCGCGGATGCCGGCACGTGCTGTTGGAGGGCGGCCCTCGGCTGGCGGCGGCGTTCCTGGACGCGGGCCTGGTGGACGAGGTGCTGGTCTACGTGGCGCCGCTGCTGCTGGGGGCGGGCCGCATCGTGTTGGAGGACGGTGCGGTGACGTCACTCGCGGACGCGCACCGGGCCGAGTTGCGGGAGATCCGCCGGTTTGGCCCCGACGTGGCGCTGCGCTACCGGATGCTGCGCTGAGCTGAGGCGGCATTACCGGCGCAGCCGGGCGACCGGGTCCGCCGGCACCACGCGCATCCGAGATGGGACCGGGTCAGCGCATCGGCGGCACCAGCAGCACCTCACACTCCAGTTCGCTGCCAGCGCACCCCGGCGAACGCGGCGCCCCAGGTGACGATCACCAGCCCCGGCCACGCGACAAGCTCCCACGTTGATTCATCCCCCGGGCGGTTCCTGGTCAACGCTGCCACCCAACTTCGCTGCAGCCTCTGGCGGCGAGGCTCCTGGTCGCGCCGAGTCGGCCGATTCGGCTGGGAATCACGTGGCCTTCGTGCCGGTTTGCCGGGTCCGGCGCGGGGCGGGCACTATCGATTGGTGAACGTAGAGGAGCGACGAGGTGGCTGAGGCGAATCGATGTCTGACGCCGGACTGGCGGGCCGGTACCGGCGGCGACGGACCAGCGGTGTGAGTATCGGCGGTTTCGATCTGAATCTCCTGCCGACGCTGAGCGCGCTGTTGGAGGAGCGCAATGTGACCCGGGCGGCGGAGCGGCTCTCGCTTGGCCAACCGGCGGTGAGCGCGGCGTTGGCGCGGCTGCGGCGCCACTACGACGATCCGCTACTGGTGCGCCAGGGTCGCGTCTACCGTTTGAGCAGCCTCGCGGAAGCCCTGGTGGAGCCGGTACGGGAGGCGATGACCTCGGTCGAGCACTGCGTCTCGACCCCACGTGGCTTCGACCCTGCCCTGGATGCGAGGTCCTTCACGCTGGCGGCGAGCGACTACTTCTCCACGGTCTTTCTCCGGCCGCTGCTCGGGCAGCTGGCGCGGGAGGCACCCGGTGTCCGGCTGCAGTTGGTGCCCATTCGCAGCGGGCTGGACGAGGCGTTGCGGCGGGGCTCGATCGACCTCGCGCTGCTGCCGACCGAACTGGCGACGGCGATGCGCGATCTGGAGCGTCAGGTGCTGTATCGCGAGCATTTCGTGTTAATGGCGGACCGCGACCACCCGGCCCTTGCCCAGCGGGACGAGCTCGACTCGGGCGCCTCTGGGGGCGCCGCGATCGACCTGGCGCTGCTGCAGCGGTTGCCGTTCGTGATGTTCGCCGGCGAGCTTCCGTTCGTGGTGGGGCGCAGGCTGCAGGAGCAGGGGATCGAACTGCGCGTCGACGTGACCACTGAAGGGTTCGTGGCCGCACCGCTGCTACTGCCCGGCACCGAGTTGGTCACGTTCGTGCCCGAGCGTCTGGCACGCATGGTCGCCGAGCCGATCGGCCTTGCGATGTACGCCTCACCGGTCGACATCGGTGAGATCGTCGAGGCCATGTACTGGTCGCCGCGCCGCACGGAGGATGCCGCTCACCGGTGGCTGCGCACCCGGATCACCGCCGAGGCGCAGCGACTGGCCTGACAGGGGCCGACCTGGCCATGGCATCGACGGCGTCGATGCCATGGATGGCGAACAGTTGTTTCCGCTGCGCCTCCGGTTCTGGTTGCGTCGGGGGCAGATCGAGTGCGTGCCACGCGACGCGGCGCCCACATCGTCTGCACCCCCAGATGGGCTGCTCGAGCGGAAGGATCGGCCATGCCGGTACACGCGGTGACCACCAGCGAAGTGATCCGCATGCTGCGCCTCGCCCTGCCGGACGAGGTCGTCCTCGAGCCGGGCCAGCCCGGCTACGCCGCTGCAACCGCGCCCGACAACAGCAGCTTCGTCCAACGGCCGGCAGCCGTGGTGCAGCCCGGCAACCCTCGAGACGCATCCGCTGCGGTCGCGGTGGCACGGCAGGCCGGGCGGCGCGTCGTCGTGCAGGCCACCGGTCACGGCTCGGGTACCGAACTGAACGACGACGTCCTGCTACTGGACACCTCCCGATTGGGCCGCGTCGTGGTGAACCCGGCCGACCGCAGCGCTCGGGTGGGGGCCGGCGCCACCTGGGCGCTCGTCCAGCGAGCCATCGAACCCTATGGGCTGCTGGCCCTGAGCGGTACGTCCCCCTCGGTCGGCGTCGCCGGCTATACGTTCGCGGGCGGTGTCGGCTGGCTCGCCCGCCCGCACGGGCTGGCATCGGGCTCGCTACGCCGCATCGAATAC
>DASSTH010000402.1:0-3125 GCA_035708025.1 Nakamurella sp.
GCCGTACGCCCGCAGGACGTTGACCTTCTCGGCGCTGATCTTGTCGGGCATCGTGAAGACGCACCGGTAACCGCGCTGCACGGCCACCAGCGCCAGGCCGACGCCGGTGTTGCCGCTGGTGGGCTCGACGATGGTGCCGCCCGGCCGCAGCGCCCCGGACTGTTCCGCCGCGGTGATCATCTTCAGCGCGATGCGGTCCTTCACCGATCCGCCGGGGTTGAGGTACTCGACCTTGGCCAGCACCAGCGGCTGCAGGCCCGCTGCGACGGAGTTGAGCCGCACCAGCGGCGTGTTGCCGACCAGGTCGACGACGGACGGGGCGTAGCGCACTTCGCTGCTCTCCTGTCGGTGGCCGGCGCGGTGCGCCGGGGTGTTCCGGAACGTGCTGCCAGCCTATGCGGGGTGGCCGGCCGGGCCGCGGGTCGTGCCAGAATCGGCAGCGCCTCGCAGCAGCTGAGGTATGCACGCACGCAGTGGTGGTGACGCGATGACGGTCTCGCATCCGACGGGGTTGACGGATACCCCGGCGGGCCTGGGCGTCACGGCAGGAACCGGCCGCACCGGGTTGGGCGCGGCGGCGCTGCTCGCCGGGCTGATCGGCGTGTCCGGCGTCGCCTGGGCGGGTCTGATGCGGCAGGCGCGGGTGACCGGCGAGCTCATCGAGGCCGCGGCGATGGCCGCGGGCGCCAGCGACGGCACGCTGCCCGAGGGCGCGGAGTTCGCCTGGCAGGCCGTCCCGCCCAGCGGTGACGGGGTCTACCTGCCGGACGGCCGCGGGCCGCTGGCGGACGTCCCGGACGCCGTGGTGCTGTCCATGCTGGGTGACTCGACGGCGGTCGGCTACGGCTGCACGACGGCGGACGAGGTGCCCGGCGTGGTGCTGGCCCGCGGGGTCGCCGCCGCCCTGGACCGGCCGGCCCGGGTGATCACCCGCGGCGTCGTCGGCTCCGGCGCCGCCGACCTGGCACGGCAGATCACCGCGGCGCTGCCGGACCGGCCGGATGTGGTGGTGATCGTGGTGGGGGCGAACGACGTGCGGGACCGGATCCCGCCGCATCGCTCGGCGCAGCGCCTGGGGCAGGCGGTGGCCGCCGTGCACGCCCAAGGCGTCCCGGTGGTGGTAGGCACCTGCCCTGATCTGGGCGTGATCACGCCGATCCCGCAGCCGCTGCGGGCGGTGGTCAAGTCCTGGTCGCGCACCCTGGCGTCGCTGCAGGAGCGTGCCGTCCGGTCGGCGGGCGGAGTCCCGGTGGCGATCGGCCGCTTGGTGAGCCCGGACTTCTACGGCCGGCCGGACCTGTTCTACGCCGACGGCTTCCATCCGTCCGGACCCGGTTACGCCCGGGCGGTGGCCGCGCTGCTGCCCGAGGTGGTCGCGGCGCTGCGCTGAGCGAGCGCTGGCTCAGCGTCGCAGGCCCAGCGCGTCGGACAACCGATCGAGGACCGCCCGGACGGCGTCCTCGGGCACACCCGATGCCCGGGCGTCGGCCGCCAGCACCACCAGCTGGTCGGGCAGCGCCGTCACCCCCACGTCTGGCACCACGCGCCGCCTCTCCCCCGCGGCGTCGGCCGCCAGATCGGCCAGCTCCTGGACCGCCGCCCGGGGCGCGCGTTCCCGGTCGCCGTGCCGCCAGGACGAAACGGGCCAGGCCCGCAGCCGTCGGAGCATGTCCTCGGGCTGCGGGCCTGGCCGCGTGGTTTCCGTCACCGCCGCATCGGTCCAGCGGCGTGGTGACTCAGTTCCTCATGTACGACAGCAGGCGCAGGATCTCCAGATACAGCCAGACCAGGGTGACCATCAGGCCGAAGGCGAAGTACCAGGCGAAGTTGGCCGGGGCACCGATCTTCAGCGCCTTGTCGATCGCGTCGAAGTCAAGCAGGAAGCTCAGCGCAGCGATGGCGATGCACACGATGGAGAACACGATCGCCAGCGTGCCGCCGTCCCGCAGGTGGGTGTTGACCCCGAACAGGCTCATCACCAGGTTGAAGACCATGAGCACGACGACGCCGATCATGGCCCCGAGCAGCATGCGGGTGAACTTGGGCGTCACCCGGATCGCGCCGGTCTTGTAGACGATCAGCATGCCGCCGAACACGCCGAGCGTGCCGACGATGGCCTGCAGGGCGATGCCGCTGTATTGCGGTCCGAGTGACTCGATCCAGCCGCTGATGCCGCCCAGCACCACGCCCTCGGCGGCGGCGTAGCTCAGGATCAGCGCCGGGTTCGTGGAGCGCTTGAAGATCACCACCAGGCTCAGCACGAACCCGACGATCAGGGCCGGCAGGATCGCCGCGTAGGCGTGGAAGTAGGCGGTCAGCCCACCGGCCACGATCGCGGTTCCGAGCACCATCGCGGTCTTGGCGACCACGTCGTCCAGGGTGAGCAGTCGAGTGGGCGTGCGGGGGCCGGTGTAGGCCGGCTGGTCGTACATCTGCTGCAGGTAGGCAGCGCTCGGTGCCTGCTGGGCGGCGACGGCCTTGTCGATGCCCTTGAAGGCGGGGTTGCTGCTCTCCACGTGCTCCTCCTGGAGTCGAACCCGACGGTTGTTGTCAGGGTACCGTCCGGATCGTCCGATCACCGGGGACCGGCGGTACGCATTGGTTGAACGCCCCGGTGCCGCCATTCGTTCCCCCAAGCTTCCGCGAGATCAACCCTCGCTCCGGCGCGGACCAACCCCCGCTCCGGCGAGGATCAACTCTCCACTCCGGCGAGGATCAACTTCCGTCCGCGAGGATCAACTTCCCGCCGAACCCGACAAACCGGGCTCGATATCGTGATGTTGATCCTCGCCGGGCCGGCGCCGGGCCGGTGTTCCGCGAGGTTCCCCCGGGTTCGCCTGCAACGTGCCGGCTCGCCCCTTGGCCGGTCCCACTGGCGCGCCCCTACGCAGGGTGAGGCTCGCTGCACGTCGCCAGGCGCGAAGTGGCGCGGCCGGAACCGCAGTGCGACGCTGAGCGCCATGGCTACGGTCAGCGTGCGATACATCGTCACCGACGTGGATCAGGCGGTCGGGTTCTATCGCGATCGGCTCGGCTTCCAGGTGGTGATGCATCCAGCGCCGAGCTTCGCGATGCTGGCCCACGGCGACCTGCGCCTGGTGCTCAGCAGCCCCGGCGGCGGGCCG
>DASSTH010000403.1:0-3100 GCA_035708025.1 Nakamurella sp.
TGCTGGGCGCGCTGGTGCGGCACCGGACCCTGGAACGCGACCCGGTGGTCGCGCAGCGGATACCGCTGCTGGCCGAGGCCGCCACGTACATCGGGCACGTAGGGATCCGCAACCGGGGCACGCTGGGCGGGACGTTGTGCCACGCCGACCCCGCGGCCGAAATCCCTTTGGTGGCGGCTGTGCTGGGGGCCACCATCTACCTGGAGTCACACCGCGCCGGCCGGCGCGCCGTCCCGGCACGGGAGTTCTGCACCGGCTTCTTCAGCACGGTGGCCGAGTCGGACGAGCTGCTCACCTGGGTGCGGGTGCCGGCGCTGGCGGCCGACGAGGGCTGGGGTTTCATCGAGATCGCCCAACGGCACGGGGATTTCGCCATGGCCGGCGCGGCGGCGACGCTGCGGTTGGATGCCGCAGGCACGGTCGCGGAGGCCCGGGCCGGGGTGCTGGCGGTGGCGGACACGCCGGTGGTGGTGGACACCGCCGAGCTGATCGGCCGGCCGCCGACCGACGCGGTGGTGCGGGACTGGGCCAGGTCGGTGACCGCGGGGCTGCGACCGGCGGAGGACCCGGACTTCCGTCGGCGGCTGGCCGGCACCGTCCTGGAACGGGCCATGATCCGGGCGCTGGCCCGCTGTCGGGAGGTGCGCGGTGGCTGAGCAGGACGAACAGATCCGCATCGACTGCACCGTCAACGGCGCGACGGTGCGAGCCACCGTGCCGGCCCGGCTGAGCCTGGCGGATTTCCTGCGGGATCGGCTGCGGCTCACCGGCACGCACCTGGGCTGCGAACACGGGGTGTGCGGAGCGTGCACGGTGCTGCTGGACGGGCGCAGCGTGCGGTCCTGTCTGATGTTCGCCAGCCAGGTCGACGGCCGTTCGGTCACCACCGTGGAAGGCCTGACCGCGGGCGGCCGGAACGAGGACCTCTGTGCGGCGATGTCCGCCGAACATGGCCTGCAGTGCGGATTCTGCACCCCCGGGTTCCTGGCCACCGCCGTGGAGTTGCTCGACGAGGGCGACGTGCTGGACGAGGCCGGCGTGCGAGAGACGCTGTCCGGCAACGTGTGTCGCTGCACCGGGTACAGCGGCATCGTACGCGCGGTGCTGGCCACCGCGAAGGCGCGTCACGCTCGTTGACCGCACCGCGAAGGCGCGTCACGCTTGTTGACCGCACCGCTCGCCGCGAAATTGGGCCCGAATCCGCAGCGAGCGGTTCAGTCAACAAGTACGGGCAGGGCGGTGACGCGGGTGACGTGGGTGGCGCAGGCGGCGGTCAGATCCGTTCGCCGGCCAGCATCTTCCGGTTCACCCAGTGCTCGCAGTAGAACGACAGCACGGGCACCACACCGGCCAGCAGCACCTTGAGCAGCCCCCACAACGACCAGCGCGCCTTGTACGACAGGTCGAACGCCAGCAGCACGTAGGCCGCGTACAGCACGCCATGGATGGGTCCCCAGACCTGCACCGTCCAGTCCATGCCCGCGGCGTACTTGAGCACCATGGTCAGGCACAGCAGCAGCAGTCCGACGCCCACCACGAATGCGGAGATGCGATAGCGCGTCAGGGCACCCGCGACCCTCGGGGTGAGGGTCTTGCGGCTGGCGGGTCGGGTGAGCGGAGGCTCAGCGGGCACGGCGTCGATCCTGTTCTGCGAGCGCGGCAAGCGCGGCGTTGTACGCGGCCAGTTCCGGGTCGTCATCGTCATCGTCGCCGCCGACGGTGGCGACCGCGATCGTGTAGGACTCGGGTGGAGGCCGGCGGGTCCGGCGGCGGAATCGGGCACGACCGCCCGGCGCCGAGTCCCTCCCGGTGTCCGGGCTCCCCGTAACGGAGGCGTCCTCGATCGCCGGTGACGATCCCTCCGCGGTGTCGTCGGGCGCGGTCGGCTGCTCTGTCGGGCGGTCCGCGCCCTCCGGCTCCACGCCTTCGGCCGCACCTTTCAGGGCGGCTTCGGCTGCGTGGTCCACCGCGCCTTCGCCTGCGTGGTCCATCACGCCTGTGGCATCACGATTCACCGCATCGTCGGCCACGTGGCCGACTCCGCCCGGGGCGTCACGGTCCACGGCGTCATCGCCGGATGTCCCGTCACCGCCCGCGGGGTCCGCGCCCGCCGACGCGTCACCGCCGTCGGCCGGCCCACCGTCGGTCAACTCGGCCAGTTCGGCGTCCCGCACCGACTCCAGATGCAGGAACCGCAGCCACATGTAGATGAACGCCCCAGCGAACACCGGCCACAGCAGCGCGTAACCCAGGTTCTGCGCGGTGCCACGGGTCTGGTGCGCGACCCCCCACTGCCACCAACCCAGCCGGAGGCAGGTCAACGCCGCCGCCAGCACGAGTAGGTGGCCGACCAGCACACCCGGCCGGAGGTATCGCCGCGACACACTTCGACCGTACCGTCTCAGCCGGCCGCCGCACCGTTCCCGGTCGTCGCCGCCTCCGCGCTGGTCAGCGGCCCGGTGGCGTCGCGCAGATCGTCCAGCACGTCCACGTCGCGGCGCAGCCCGGAGTCACCGGGCACGGCCAGCGGGACCGCACCCGCGGCCACATGCGCGGCGAACGACCCGACACCGTAGTGCGGGTCCAGCAGCGCCGGCCGCTGGGCGGCCAACAGGGTGGTGCCGGTGCCCTGCCGGTCGGCCACCACGGCCATCGCCAGCCCGGCCGCCGCGTCCAGCGCCGCGTCCAGTTCGACCGGTCGCAGGGAGGGCAGATCCGCCGGCAGCACGGCCACCGGCCGGTCTGCGGCCACCGGCAGCAGGCAGGCCTCCCGGATGGACTCGTTCAGCCCGCGGGCCCGCACCCGGTGCGCCCGCACACCGGGGATCCCGGCCAGCGCTCGACCGTCGGCGTCATCGTCCACCAGCGCCAGCACCTCGGCGACCCGGCTGCCCGCCGCGGCCGCTGCGGCGGTGTCCAGCGCCATGGCCAGCGCCACCCGCGCCCGGTGCCGGGGTTCCAGCAGGATCCGGGACTTGCCGCGGGTGGTCGACTTGACCGGCAGCAGCACCAGCCAGCCGGGGTCGGGACGCGCGGAACTCACCGAACTCACCCCGGCATTCTGCCCGCCGATGCCGGCCGCCCCGCGGCCGGTGCACTC
>DASSTH010000404.1:0-4084 GCA_035708025.1 Nakamurella sp.
CCGGGTCAGCGGGATGAACACCTTGCGGGAGTAGGTGATCACTCCCGGTCTGCCGGCCGCGGTCAGTCCGGCGTCGCGCACCCGGGCGGCTGCGGCGCACAGCTCGGCGAGCTCCGGTCCCCTGGCGTGCAGCGCGATCTCGGCTTCGGTCGAATCCAGCGCGACGCCATCCCGGGCACGCCGCAGCACCCGGCGCAGCGCCGACGGTGACGGGGTGGCGGGCAGCGCGCCGTCACCGGACGGTGACGGGATGCCGGTGGCCGGAGTCGATGGGATCGATGGTGCCATGGCAGGAGCTCCCGAGGTCGCAGGTACGTCCTTGTCCGGAAGGCTTCGCCGAACTCCTCGGTCGACGGCCGCCGCACGGCGGCCACCCACGGTGCCGCCGGAGTGCCGGCACGGTCGCCTGCGCCTGCCTGCGCCTGCCCTGCGGCGGCGACCGTCGCTGCTCCGACGCCGACGGCACGTGACGGCCCGTCGGAACCTCCAGTTGTAGCAGACGTGGCGGGCGGCCGGTGCGGGGGGCCACCGGGACCCTCGGGACGGCCGCGGATCAGGCGGGTCCCACCCCCGCGGCCGCGGGTCGGCCGGCAGTCGGCCCGCCCTCCATCACCACATTGGCCAGTGGCTCGCCACGCACCAGCCGGTCCAGCTGTGCCGACACCAGCGCCCGCATCCGCGGCTCGAACGCCGTGGTGTCGCCGCCGACGTGCGGGGTGATCAGGCAGTTCGGCGCGGACCACAGTGGATGTCCGGCCGGGAGCGGTTCCGGATCGGTGACGTCCAGCGCCGCCGACAGCCGGCCGGCCGTCAGCTCGCCCACCAGCGCGTCGGTGTCGACAACACCGCCCCGTGCGACGTTCACCAGCAGGGCCCCGTCACGCATCCGACCCAGCATGGCGGCGTCGAACATGCCGGCGCTGTCCGCGGTCAGCGGCAGCACCAGGATCACCACGTCGAACTCGCCGATGCGTCCGGCCAACTCACTCACCGGCTGCGCCCCGCCGGTGCCCCGGCGGGAGAACGGCACCACGGTGACGGCGAACCCGGACAGCATGCGCACGATGGTGCGGCCGATCGAGCCGTGACCCACCACGGCGATCCGTGAGTCCGCCAGCGACGTGTGCCGGGCATGCCGCCACCGGCCACGCTGCTGGTCCGCCGCGAAGTCGGCGAATCCGCGCCGGCCGGCCAACGCCAGCGCCACCGCCAGTTCCGCGGTGGACTCGTCATGCACCCCGCTGGCGTTGCACAGCACCATTCCGGGGCGCACGTAGGCGGCGGCGTCGTCGTAGCCGGCATTGGGCATCTGCAGCACCCGAAGGTTCGGCATGTCCGCGGCCGGCGCCAGCGCCGCGGCGCCGCCCATATAGGTCGGCACGTAAAAGGTGATGCGCGACAACATCTCGCCGGTGAACGGGCCGTCGGCCGGGGACAGCATGGTGACGCCGTCCGGGGCCGGCAGATCCGGCCACTGGGTCCAGGCCACCACCGCGTCGTGATCCACGCCTGCACCGTACCGGGCGGCCGATCCGGCCCGACCTCGGACGTGTCGCACCGGCCGGTGCTACCGTTCTCGCCGGTCGATCCGCCACCCGACCGGCCGCTTCCGGGGTGGCGGCCCGCGGTGACGTCCGTACCCGCCCGATGAGGAGCGTCCAGGATGAAGGTCGTGATCACCGGCGGGGGTGGGTTCATCGGATCCCGGTTGGCCCACCGGCTGCTGGAGGTCGGCGAGCTCACCGGCCCGGACGGCTCCGCGCGGCCGATCGACATCATCACGCTGCTGGACATCGGCTACTCCGACGGATTGCCCGTGCCGGATGACGCCAGGGTGGAACGGGCGACCGGCGAGGCCACCGACGGCACCCTGCTGCGCACGCTGATCGACCGGGACGACGTCGCGGTGTTCCACCTGGCCTCGATGGTGAGCTCCGCCTGCGAGGCCGACTTCGACGCGGCGCTGCGGGTGAACCTCGGCGCGGTGCAGGCGGTCCTGGAAGCGGCCAGGGCCCGGCCGTCACGCCCGCGGGTGATCTTCGCCAGCAGCCTGGCCGTCTTCGGCGGCGAGGCCGTGGCGGGCACCGTCACCGACACCACCAAGCTGACGCCGGAGACGACCTACGGCACCACCAAGGCCATCGGCGAACTGCTGGTCAACGACTACACCCGCAAGGGTTTTGTGGACGGCCGGTCCGCCCGGCTGCCGACGGTGGTCATCCGGCCGGGCCGGCCCAACGCCGCGGCGTCGTCCTGGGTCAGCGGCATCTTCCGGGAACCGTTGAACGGGCAGCAGGCGGTGGTGCCGGTCGGCGGGGACATCCGGGTGCCGATCAGCGGCTATCGCACCGTGGTGGACAACCTGATCCGGTTGCACCAGGCGCCCGGCGAGGCGATCGGGCCGGATCGCGCCGTGACGCTGCCGTCCATCGCCGTCACGGCCCGGGAAATGGCGGCGGCGCTGACCTCGGCGGCCGGCGACCGCGAACTCGGCCCGATCGTTCACCGGCCCGATCCGCTGGTGGAGCGCATCTTCGCCGGCTGGGCCCAGACGTCGTCCTTCCAGCGGGCGACCGAACTGAATCTGCTCGCCGACGAGGGCCTGGAGCCGATCATCCGCGGCTACCTGGAGGACTTCCTCGGCTGACCGCTTCCGGGGTCAGCCGGTCTGGAGGGCCCGTAGCCGGGGCAGTACCTCCTGGCTGTACAACCGCAGGAACCGGGACTGCTCCGGCCCCGGCGCGTGGAACACCAGATGGTTGAACCCCAGATCCACATAGTGCCGGATCCGCGCCACGTGCTCCTCCGGATCGGTGGACACGATCCACCGCGACGCCGCCCGCTCCGCCGGCAACGCATCGGCCAGCCGCTGCATCTCGATCGGATCCTCCACGTGCGTCTTCTCCTCCGGCGACAACGCCAACGCCGCCCAATGCTTGGTGTCCGCCATCGCCCGGGCCAGGTCGTGATCGAACGACACCTTCATCTCGATCATCAGATCCAGATCCGCCAGACCCCGCCCCGCCTTCCCGGCGCCGTCCGCCAACGCCGGCAACAACGTGTCCCGATACAGGCTGTCCGCCTTCCCGGAGGTGGTGATGAACCCATCCGCCACCCGCCCGGCCAGCCGGGTCGCCGCCGGCCCGGACGCCCCGACGTACAACGGCACCGGGGTGTCCGGCCGGTCATAGATCGTCGCCCGGTCCGTGGAGTAGTACGTGCCCTGGAAGGTGACCCGCTCCCCGGCCCACAACTGCTTGATCAGCGTCACCGCCTCCTTCAACCGGGCGAACCGCTCCTTACCGTCCGGCCACGCCAACCCCAACGCGACCTCGTTCAGCGACTCCCCCGACCCCACCCCCAACACCACCCGGCCCGGGAACAGGCACCCCAAGGTGGCGAACGCCTGCGCGATGACCGCCGGGTGATACCGGAACGTCGGGGTCAACACACTCGTGCCCAGCAACACCCGGGACGTGCGGGCCCCCACCGCCCCCAACCACGGCAACGCCGCCGGCGCATGCCCCCCGTCATGCCGCCACGGTTGCAGATGATCCGACACGAACACCGAATCGAAACCCTGCTCCTCCGCCTGCACCGCGTAATCAGCCAACTCCACCGGGCCGAACTGCTCAGCAGAAGCCTTGTACCCCAACCGCAACGCCATGTCTTCTCGCCCTCATCGATGTGCTGGTATGTGCTGGTCGCGCCGTCCGGTGCCGCGCCACCCGGGAACGGACGCCAGCCTGGCTAGCCGGCCGGGATGATGGCCGTGGCTTCGATCTCCAGCAGTTGCCGCTCGTCGAACAGCCGCGTCACCTGCACGGTGGTGGACGCGGGCGGCTGCTCGCCGAAGAACTCGCGTCGCACCACATGCACCGCCGAGTGATCGTTGATGTCCATCAGGTACGTCACGGTCCGCACCACGTCCGTGAGTTCGCCGCCGGCCTCCCGCAGGATGTCTCGCAGCGCGCTCAGGATGATCCGGGTCTGTCCGGCGGGATCGCCGAGGCACGCGACGGTTCCGTCGGCGAGCCGGGCGGTCAGTCCGGACACGAACAGCATGGTTCCCCCGGCCTCCGCC
>DASSTH010000405.1:0-3777 GCA_035708025.1 Nakamurella sp.
TCACCGCCAGCACCACCACGACCACCGCGCCCACCCCCGCGGCCACCGGCCAGCTGGGGGACCGGCGCGCCCGCACCGCGGCGCCGCGGCTGTCGGCGGGGGTCTGCTCGGGATGATCCGTCACCGCTACCTCCTCCGCCCGGGATGATCCGGACAGCTGCTGGACGGCCGCGTCCCGGGTGAGCGTTGCACCGCGGCAGGTCCGGGGCGGGGCATCGATGCCGAATCGTGACCGGGCCGCGCCGGCCGGACCTCGGTCGGCGCTCGATGGGCAGCGCACCGACCACGACGCCTCGCCCGGTAGAATCGTCACCGGCCGCGGCGCACCAGGCGCCTGGCCACCGGACCCATCCGACGATCCCGCTGCCGTGATCGACTCCCCTGGCATCGCCGCACGCATCGCTCGTCCGGTCGCCGACGGGCGGTCGTCCGGTTCGATGCGGTAGTACAGCCGGCGGCGGCACGGGAAAGGGTTAGGAGGTCCGGTGGCACTCGTCGTCCAAAAGTACGGCGGATCCTCGGTGGAGAGTGCCGAGCGGATCAAGCGTGTCGCCGAGCGGATCGTGGCCACCCGCAAGGCCGGCAACGACGTGGTGGTCGTGGTCTCTGCGATGGGCGACACCACCGACCACCTGCTGGACCTGGCCCAACAGGTCTCGCCGGTGCCGCCGCCTCGGGAACTGGACATGCTGCTGACTTCCGGTGAGCGCATCTCCAACGCCCTGGTGGCGATGGCGATCGACGCGCTGGGCGCGACCGCCCGGTCCTTCACCGGATCCCAGGCCGGCGTGATCACCGACTCGGTGCACGGCAGGGCGCGGATCATCGACGTCACGCCCGGCCGGATTCGCAAGGCGCTGGACGCCGGCGACATCGCGCTGGTGGCGGGATTCCAAGGCGTCTCGCAGGACACCAAGGACATCACCACCCTGGGGCGCGGCGGCAGCGATACCACGGCGGTCGCCCTGGCCGCGGCGCTCGGCGCCGACGTCTGCGAGATCTACACCGACGTGGACGGCGTGTACAGCGCGGATCCGCGCATCGTGCCGAACGCCGCCAGGCTGGACAGCATCACCTACGAGGAGATGCTGGAGATGGCGGCCTCCGGCTCCCGGGTGCTGATGCTGCGCTGCGTGGAATACGCCCGCCGCTACAACGTTCCGGTGCACGTCCGCTCGTCCTACTCGGACAGGCCCGGCACCATCGTCACCGGCTCGATGGAGGATCTGACTGTGGAACAGGCATTGCTGACCGGGGTCGCGCACGATCGGGGCGAGGCGAAGGTGACCGTCACCGCCGTCCCGGACCAACCGGGCGAGGCCGCCAAGATCTTCCGCACCATCGCGAACGCCCAGATCGACATCGACATGGTGGTGCAGAACATCTCTCGGGCGTCCGACGGGCTGACGGACATCACCTTCACGCTGCCCAAGCCCGACGGACCCAAGGCGGTAGCCGCCCTGGAGGCGCGGCGCGAGGAGATCGGCTTCCAGCAGATCGTCTACAACGACCACGTCGGCAAGGTGTCGCTGATCGGCGCCGGGATGCGATCGCACCCGGGTGTGACCGCGACCTTCTGCGAGGCGTTGGCCGACGCCGGGGTGAACATCGACATCATCACCACCTCGGAGATCCGGATCTCGGTGCTGGTGCGGGACGTCGAGTTGGACCGGGCGGTGCAGGCCCTGCATGCCGCCTTCGATCTGGGCAGTGACGAGCAGGCCGTGGTGTACGCGGGGAGCGGGATATGAGCAGCAATAGTGCCGGCAATGCGGGATTGACCGTCGCGGTGGTCGGTGCCACCGGCCAGGTCGGCGGCGTGATGCGGCGGATCCTGGTGGAACGCGGCTTCCCGGTGGGGCGGATCAGGTTCTTCGCCTCCGCCCGCTCGGCAGGGACCACCCTGCCGTGGAACCGATCCGACGTATTGGTCGAGGACGCCGGCACCGCCGATGTCTCGGGCATCGACATCGCGCTGTTCTCGGCCGGCGGAGCCACCTCCAAGGCCCTGGCTCCGCGGTTCGCCGAGGCCGGCGCCGTGGTGATCGACAACTCCTCCGCCTGGCGCATGCACCCGGCCGTCCCGCTGGTGGTGTCCGAGGTCAATCCGGAGGCGATCGAACTGGCGCGCCCGGATCGCGGCGGGCTTGGCATCATCGGCAACCCGAACTGCACCACCATGGCGGCGATGCCGGTGCTGGCTCCGCTGCACCGGGAGGCCGGCCTGCGCCGGCTGGTGGTGTCCACCTACCAGGCGGTGTCCGGCACCGGTCTGGCCGGCGTGCAGGAGCTGGACGGTCAGGTGCGGGCCGTCGCCGACCGGGCGAGCGCGCTGACCCACGACGGCTCGGCGGTGGACTTCCCCGCTCCGGCCAAATATGTCGCGCCGATCGCGTTCAACGTGGTGGCGCTGGCCGGGTCGCTGGTGGACGACGGTTCCGGCGAGACCGACGAGGAGCAGAAGCTGCGCAACGAGTCTCGCAAGATCCTGTCCATCCCGGACCTGTTGGTGTCCGGCACCTGCGTGCGGGTGCCGGTGTTCACCGGCCACTCGCTGTCCATCAACGCCGAGTTCGACCGGCCGATCTCGGTGGAGGCGGCGCGCAAGCTACTGGCCGAGGCGCCCGGCGTGCAGGTGGCCGACGTGCCGAACCCGTTGCAGGCGGCCGGTTCCGACCCGTCCTACGTGGGCCGGATCCGGCAGGATTCGACGGTGCCGGACGGCCGTGGCCTGGTGCTGTTCGTGTCCAACGACAACCTGCGCAAGGGTGCGGCATTGAACACCGTGCAGATCGCCGAGATCGTCGCCGCTTCCCGGTAGCGAACGGTTCGGATGACGACCGCGCCCGCGGTGCTGGTCGGGCTGATCCGGCGGGCCCTGGCCGAGCGCGCGAACCCGGAGCGGGCGGCCGGGCAGCAGGCGTACATGCGCTCGGCGCTGCCCTACCACGGGCTCACCATGCCCGAGGTGCGCCGAGTCGTGGGGGAGCTGTGCCGCCGGCACCGCCTGCCCGACGCCGACACCTGGCGGCAGGCGATCCGCGAGCTGTGGGACGGCGTCACGCACCGCGAGCAATGGTATGCCGCCCTGGTGCTCGCCCGGTCCCGGCCGTATGCGGCCTGGGCGCGCGACCGGGAGTCGCTTCCGCTGTGGGAGCACCTGATCCGCACCGGCGCCTGGTGGGACGTGAACGACGAGATCACCCAGCACCTCATCGGCCCGATGCTGGCGGCGCACCCGGAGCGCATGACCACCACCCTGCGGACCTGGGCGACCGACCCGGACCCCTGGATCAGGCGGGCGGCGATCCTGGCGCAGAACGGGCGGCGGTCGGCGACCGACGTGGACCTGCTGGCGTACTGCATCCAGGCCAGCCTGGACGACCGGGACTTCTTCAGCCGCAAGGCCATCGGCTGGGCGCTGCGGGAGTACTCCAAGACCGACCCGCAGTGGGTGACGCGGTTCGTGGCGGCCCACGGCGATCGGATGTCCGGGCTCAGCCGACGGGAGGCCATCCGGCTCATCCGCTAGTCCCGCGCCGGCCCGGCTGGTCGGCGGTGAGACGGTGTGGCGGGCCGGCTCGGACCCGTGACGCGGCGGATGCATCCGAGCGCCGCCGGTGGGATGCTGAACCTCCCGGAAGGCACGGCGGTCGCTCCGCGGGCGGCCAGGGCGGAGACGGACGATGACGGCACAGCGGACGGCGGCGGGCGCGGAGTTCCGGTCGGCCCGCGACTTCCTATTGGACAACCGGGACGACCTGGCCGCCGCCAGCG
>DASSTH010000406.1:0-2793 GCA_035708025.1 Nakamurella sp.
TCACGCTGCCGTCCGCTCCCGGACCTGTCGCTTGATCCGAGCCAGCATCGCGGACAGCCCGCGCAACCGCAGCGGACTGACCACATCGGCCAACGGCAGCCGCTCGGTCAGGTCGGACGGCACGGCCAGCACCTCCGCCGCGGTCAACCCGCTGAGCCCCTCGTGCAGGATGCCGGCGAAACCCCGGGTGGTGGGCGACTCTGCGGGGGCCGAGAAGTGCAGCCGCACCACCGCATCCGGCCCGGACCCGGACACCTCGGTGATCAGGAACAGCGGGGTCTGGCACTCCGGCACCTGCTCCAGCAACTCGGGGTGCGCCGCGTACTTCTCCGGAAGCTCCGGCAAAGACCCGGAGAACTCCAGCAACAACTGCAGCCGCTCGTTAGGCGCCAGGTCGCCGAAGTCGTCGACGATCTCGGCCAGCGCCCGGGGCAGGTCGCCGGTGCCGGTCATCGAGATCCGGCGGCCGCCGGCTCCGCGGACGGCGCGCCCGCGGTGGACCCGGCGGCGGATCGGCCGGGAACCTCGCCGGGCTGATCGCCGCGGACGATCGGCACCCGCACCGAGTTGCCCCACTCGGTCCACGAACCGTCGTAGTTGCGGACCCGGGAGAAGCCCAGCAGGTGGGTCAGCACGAACCAGGTGTGGCTGGAGCGCTCACCGATCCGGCAGTAGGCGATGACGTCGTCGTCCGGGGACAGCCCGGCCTCGCCGCGGTAGATCTGCTCCAGCTCGGCGCGCGGCTTGAAGGTGCCGTCCTCGGCGGCCGCCCGGCCCCAGGGCACCGACACCGCGGTCGGGATGTGCCCGCCGCGCAGCGTTCCTTCCTGGGGATAGTCCGGCATGTGGGTGCGCTCGCCGGTGTACTCCGGCAGCGACCGCACGTCGATCAGCGGCCGGGAGCCCAGTCCCGCCAGCACGTCGGCCTGGAACGCCCGGATCGCCTCGTCGGAGCGCTCCACCACCGGGTAGTCGGTCGGCTGCGGTTGTGGGACCTCGGTGGTCAGCTCACGACCTTCGGCGATCCACTTGGCGCGCCCGCCGTCCATCAGCCGGACGTCCGGGTGTCCGAACAGGGTGAACACCCACAGCGCGTAGGCGGCCCACCAGTTGCTCTTGTCGCCGTAGATCACCACGGTGGTGTCCCGGGAGATGCCCTTGGCCGACATCAGTCGGGCGAACGCGGCACCGTCGATGTAGTCGCGGCTGACCGGGTCGTTCAGGTCCAGCACCCAGTCGATCTTCACCGCACCGGGGATGTGGCCAGTCTCGTACAGCAGGACGTCCTCGTTGCTCTCGACCACCACGAGCCCGGGGTCGCCCGCATGCTCGGCCACCCAGGCCGTGCTGACGAGACGTTCGGGCCGCGCGTAGTCGGCGAAGCGAGGATCGGGGTCGTGGGGGACCGTCATGCTGGTCTCCTCTCCGGGTGGTGGTGAGTGAAAGGTGGTTGGGGGCGCGAACGGCCGGGCAGATGAACCCGCACGATCCGGACCCGCATCCATCGTTGCACTCGGCGTGGGGGCGGCGGCAGGGGGCCCGGCTCGATGATCGCCATCGGTGATCGCCTGATCTCGGATGTGTCGTGAACCACAGCATGGCTCGCACGTCCAGATGATGTCCGGTCCAACCCCGTGTCCGTGAAGGAGAACACCATGAACCCCATCCGTCCGGCCCGCCGTCGCTGGCGAGCCGGTGTGGCCGCCCTGCTGGCGGCGGTCTGCCCGCTGCTGTTGGCCGTGCTCGCGGCGCCGTCGGCCGCCGCGGCCGGCCCCTCGAGCGTCATACGCGCGTCGACCACCTGGTCGGCCACCGTGGCGTCGACCTCGTGCCCCACCGTGTACTGGGGATCCCTGCCCAAGGTGTCGGCCGCCACCACGGTTCGCCCCATCACCAACGTGCGCACCGGCCAGCATCCGTGCTTCGACCGGATGGTGGTCGACCTCGGCTCCGGCAGCGGAACGGCCGGCTACCAGGTGCGCTACGTCGACCGGGTGTACTCACAAGGCCGCGGCACGGTGGTGCCGGTGGCGGGCGGGGCGCGGATCGAGGTCGTGGTGCACGCCCCGGCCTACCGGGTCAGCACCGGTACGGCGACCTACCGGCCGGCCGACTCCAGGCACCTGACCAACGTCACCGGGTACGCGACCTTCCGCCAGCTCGCCTGGGGCGGCAGCTTCGAGGGTCAGACCACCATCGCGCTGGGCGTGCGCGCCCGACTGCCGATGCGGGTGTTCATCCTGGCGGGGCCGGGCACCGGCCAGCGCCTGGTGATCGACGTGGCGCACCACTGGTGAGCTGCAGCAGTGCGGTGACGGGGCGGCCGTGGCGGACGCGAGTCCTTCCGGCAGCCCCGTCACCGGCGTGATTCGCTGACCAGCGGCCGCCAGCTCGGACCAAGATCCACGCGACCTGGGAAAACGCCACCGGCGCACAATCTGGAGGTCACTTTTCAGTTCGGGATGCGCCGGGGCACCACCGCCGCCATCGGAGGCCGTGCGGCCGGCTCAGCCCGCCGGCTGTTCGGTCAGCGTCCAGTCGCGGACCTCGGGCATGTCCTCCAAGTGCTCCCGCACGTAGGCGTGGTGCCGGGCGAGCTGATCGGTGCAGTAGGCGGCCAGCTCGGCGCCATGTTCCGGAGCCCGGCGGGACCGGCGCAGCGCCTCCAGCACCAGGTGGTAGCGGCTCATCCGGTTGAGCACCACCATGTCGAACGGGGTGGTCGTGGTGCCCTGCTCGGAGAATCCGCGGACGTGGAACCGGCTCGGATCCCGCCGGCCGTGCAGCAGTTGG
>DASSTH010000407.1:0-2744 GCA_035708025.1 Nakamurella sp.
CAGCGGATCGCCGACACCCGCACCTTCTACCAGGACCTGCGCCGGGTCAGCCAGGGCGGCACCGTCCTGGACCCGGAGGTGGTGCAGCTGATGGTGACGCGGGCCAGCAGCGAGCACGACGCGATCGGCGGTCTCACCGAACGGCAGCGCGAGGTGCTGGAACTGATGGCGCAGGGGCGCAGCAACGGGTGGATCGCCCGCAGCCTGTCGATCACCGAAAAGTCGGTGGTGCAGCATGTCTCGCACATCTACGACGAGCTGGGCCTGCAGGTGGACACCGATGACCATCGCCGGGTGCTGGCGGTGGTGCGCTACCTGTCCCGCTGACCGGATCCCCGTCACCGCCGTCCGGCCGCCGCCCGGCAAGGACCGAGCGGGCCGGATCCGAACCTTGGACCCGGCCCGCCGGAGGGTGCGATCAGGCCACCGAGGGCCGGGCGAACATGGTCGAGTAGCGGTGGATCCAGGCGGCCATCACCTGCCGGGTGACCGAGGTGGTGGGCTGGAACATCCCGCCGGTGTAGCCCTCGCTGATCCCCTGTGCCTTGAACCACGCGATGGCGCCGCAGAACGGGCTGTCCACGGCGACATCCGGGAACGGCTGCTCCGTGCAGGCGGGCGCGTCCTGCCCCTGCGTCAGCCGGTACACGAACTGGGCGACGGCCTGCCGGCCGATCGGGTCGTGCGGGTGGAAGCTGCCGTCGGTGAAGCCGTCGGCGATGCCCTGGTCCTTGAGCCATTGGATGTCGCCGCAGAACCGGCTGTCGACGTCGACGTCGGTGAACGGCGCCGTGGTGCATGTCGGGTCGGGTGCGGTTTCGTTGGCGAAGCGGAACAGGAACGCCGCCATCCACTCCCGCGAGGTGGTCCAGACCGGCTTGTAGACCGTGCCGTCACCGTAGCCCTTGGTGATCCCGGCGATGTGCAGCCACCGGATGTCCTGGCAGAACGGGTTGGAGCTGGCCACGTCGGTGAACGTGGAGTCGCATTCGGTGGGAACGACGTTCGGGCCCACGGTCACCTTCGCCAGATCCGCGGAGCCCACCGCGTCACCGAGCAGCGACACGTGCAGGGCGCTGACCGTGAGCACGCCGCCCGCGGTGTCCTGGTAGTTGACGGTCAGGGTCGCGACAGTGGAGATCGTGTTGGTCAACAGGGTGATCAGCGGATCCAGCAGATTCAGCGGATCGCCGGCGTAGTTGCTGAGTGCGTCAACGATCGCCGGGAGAAGTGGCTGATTGACGCCCGCGGGAACGGTGACCGGGACCGAGAAGGGCGGTAGCAAGCCTCCCAGCAGTGACACGTTCACCTTCAGGTCGCTGATGCTGCCGGTGCCGTGCTGGCCGTTGTCGTCGTACGCGTTGGCCAGCAGCGCCCCTGCCGTCAGGGTGACCGAGGCGATGGGCGACAGCAGGGTGCCGACACCCGGGATCTGCGCCAGGTCGATACCCACCCCGTCCGTGCTGCTGCCGGTCAGTGTGCAGGTCTGCCCCTGATCACCGGCGGCGACTCCCGCTCCGGGCGCGCCGATCCCGGCGCAGGCATAGGAGGAACCGTCGATGTCTGCCTCGGCAAGCTCCGACAGGGAGCCCGCCGTCAGGAAGCTCTGGCCCTGTAGCTGGGACACCAGCGGGGTGTTCTTGACCGGGTAGACCGGGTCGTTACCGTCGTTGTCCGCCTTGGTTCCGCCGTCCGGGGACACCCCGAGTGTCAACTCGCCATCGGCCAGCGCCAGGTTGACCGCCTGGGCGCTGGCGTGCGCCGCCGAGTCGGTGGCCGCGGCCGGCGTCGCCGGAGCGGCGGTCGGGGCGGCGGAGGCCGAACTGGCGGGTGTGGACGCGATCAGCATGGCGCCGATCGCCACGGCGACCCCGAACGCTCGCATGCCGCCGCTTTGCAATGGATTTCTCATGCACTCCCCCTACGAAACGATGGCCCCCAGCTCCCCCGGTGGCCGCCTGGCCCCGCGCAGCGCCCCTGGTCCCCCGGCCGTTGTGGAGAAATCACCGCGCGAGATGACGAGACATTACCAGTCGTAACCGGTCGGTCACTAGTAGTTCGGGCCGTCTCGGCTCTCGCCGGGTGGATGCGGACCGGCGTGCGGGCGGTCACCAGGACGCGGTGAGCCGGTCCAGCACGGGACCCAGATCCGCCACGCTGTCGATCACGGCGGCCGCCTGCGCGACCACTCCGGGGTCGGGCGGGAAGGCGCGGTTCGGGGCCGCGATCAGCGTCATGCCCGCGGCCAGCGCCGCGCGCATCCCATTGCTGGAGTCCTCGATCGCGATGCAGCCGTCCGCCGGCACCCGGATCCGGTCGGCCGCCTCGAGATACACCGCGGGGTCGGGCTTGCCGGCTCCGACCTCTTCGCTGGAGACGTACGCGGTGACGGTGTCCGCCAGGTCCGTGCCGGCCAGGAACGCCCGCACGATCCGCGGCGGGGCCGAGGTGGCGATCGCGGTCGGGGCGCGGCGCGCCGCATCGCGGACCGCGTCGGTGGCGCCGGGGATCACCGGCGGGGCGTCGGCGAACCGGCGGGCCATCTCGTCGATCACGGTCCGCGCGATGTGTTCCGGAGCCAGCCGGACGCCGAGTTGGGCGGCCAGATACTCCGACCACTCGGGGGTCGACATGCCCAGCATCGCCTCGGTGGCGCCGTCCTGCCAGCTGCCGCCATGCTCGGCGGTGATCTGCCGGCGGATCTCGTCCCACCAGTGCTCGCTGTCCATCAGCACGCCGTCCAG
>DASSTH010000408.1:0-7143 GCA_035708025.1 Nakamurella sp.
CGCGTTCGAGGAGCGCCTGCACGCGCTGGTGGACGCCTGCTACGACGACCCGGTGGTGGCGCCGGCGGTGACCGGGATGGCCGACCGGACCCGGCCGTTCGGCTGGTCGAACTCCCTGGCAGCGAAGCTGATCCAGCTGACACTGCCCGGCGTGCCGGACGTGTACCGGGGCACCGAGCTGTGGCAGAACTCGCTGGTGGATCCGGACAACCGGCTGCCGGTCGACGCGTCGGCGGCCGCCGAGTTGCTGGACCGGCTGGACGCCGGCTGGCAGCCCCCGGTGGACGTCACCGGCGCGGCCAAGCTGCTGGTGACCTCCCGCGCCCTGCGTGCCCGGCGGGACCGCCCCGAGCTGTTCACCGGGTACCTGCCGGTGACGGCCACCGGTCCGGCCGCCGATCACCTGGTGGGCTTCGACCGGGGCGGGGCGGTGACGCTGGCCACCCGGCTGCCGGTCGGCCTGGCGTCCGCCGGCGGCTGGGGCGACACCGTGGTGCGCCTGCCGGCGGGATCGTGGAGCGAGGCGCTGACCGGGCGGCCGCTGCAGGTCGAGCCGGGTGACGAACCGGTCAGGGTGGCGGACCTGTTGGCGGCCTACCCGGTGGCGCTGCTGCTGCGGTCGCCCTGACCCGCCCCCAAGTCCGGCATGGATCAACTTCGCGGGCATGGATCTTCTCGGCGGATGTGGGACTGCGGATGCAGGAGGGACGAAGTTCGTGCATGCCGGGCACGTTGATCCATGCGGATCGGGGTAGGTGGTGACGATGACGGGCACGCGGAACTTCACGGTGTGGGCACCGGAGGCCGGATCGGTGACGCTGGTCGCCGGCGGTGACGAGATCGCCATGGCACCGGCGGGCGGTGGCTGGTGGTCGGCCCGGTACCTGCCCGGGGCCGACCCTGCGGACGGCGTCCCCGCCGACATGGCCGGTGCGGGTGACCGGACGGCTGCGGCGGAACCGGGCGACATCGACTACGGATTCCGCATCGACGGCGGGCCGGTGCGCCCCGACCCACGCTCCCGCCGGCAGCCGGACGGCGTGCACGGCCTGTCCCGCACCGACGACCCCGGCGCGTTCGCATGGTCCGACTCCGCCTGGACCGGCCGGCAACTCGCCGGGTCGGTGATCTACGAGTTGCACGTCGGCACGTTCACCCCGGGGGGCACGCTGGACGCCGCCGTCGACCGGCTGGACCACCTGGTCGACCTCGGCGTCGACCTGGTCGAGTTGCTGCCGGTCAACGCCTTCAACGGGGTGCACAACTGGGGCTACGACGGGGTGCTGTGGTACGCGGTGCACGAGCCGTACGGGGGGCCGGCGGCCTACCGGCGGTTCGTCGACGCCTGCCACGCCCGCGGCCTCGGGGTGATCCAGGACGTGGTCTACAACCACCTGGGGGCCAGCGGCAACTACCTGCCGGAGTTCGGCCCCTACCTGCACCAGGAGCGCGCGAACACCTGGGGCGCCGGGGTCAACCTGGACGGGCCGGACTCCGACGAGGTGCGCCGGTACATCATCGACAACGCGTTGATGTGGCTGTCGGACTACCACGTGGACGGCTTGCGGCTGGATGCGGTGCACGCCCTGGTCGACCACCGGGCGGTGCACCTGCTGGAGGAGTTGGTCGTCGAGGTGCAGGCGTTGTCCGCGCACCTGGGCCGGCCGCTCAGCCTGATCGCCGAGTCGGACCTGAACGACCCGCGGCTGTACACCCCGCGGGCGGCCGGCGGGTACGGGCTGACCGCCGCCTGGAACGACGACTTCCACCACGTGCTGCACGTCGCGCTGACCGGGGAGACCACCGGCTACTACGCGGACTTCGGTTCCATGGCGGCGATCGCGAAGGTGCTCACCGCGGGTTACTTCCACGACGGGACGCACTCCAGTTTCCGCGGCCGCGCGCACGGCCGGCCGATCGACACCCGCACCACCGAGGCCTGGCGACTGGTCGGCTTCGCGCAGGACCACGACCAGATCGGCAACCGGGCGGCCGGCGACCGGCTGACCGCCCAGCTCGATCACCGGCAGTTGGCGATCGCCGCGGTGCTGCTGCTCACCGCCCCGTTCACCCCCATGCTGTTCATGGGCGAGGAGTGGGCGGCCGGCACCCCCTGGCAGTTCTTCACCTCGCACCCCGAGCCGGACCTGGGCAAGCGCACCGCCGAGGGCCGCATCGAGGAGTTCGCCCGGCACGGCTGGGACCCTGGTGCGGTGCCCGATCCGCAGGACCCGCAGACCTTCACCCGGTCCAAGCTGGACTGGACCGAGCCGCAGCGACCCGGCCACGCCGACATCCTGCGGCTGTACCGGGACCTGCTGGCGCTGCGGCGATCCCACCCGGAGCTGACCGATCCACGGTTCGAGCGGGTGCACACCGCGCACGACGACGCCGAACGCTGGATCGCGGTCGACCGCGGCGGGATCGTCACCGTCGCCAACCTGTCCGACACCCCGCGGGTGCTGCCGCTGCAGCGGGACCGGGCCGGTGGCAAGCCGCGGGTCCTGCTGTGCACCGGGGAGCAGGTGGACATCGCCGGTGACGGGATGTCCGTCACCGTCCCGCCGGTCACCGCCGCCGTCTTGGGCTGAACGGCCCGCGTCCTGGGCTGAACCGTCGGCGTCCTGGGCTGAACCGCCGGCGCGGCCGGCTGACGCCCGTCGGAGACGGCCGTTCGGGTGATTGTGCAGCGCAGTCCGTATCGGAGCGCCCGTTCCGGCTTCCTGAGGGCAACGCGCCGAGGACTGCGGCGCCCCAGCCGACCACAGGGAGCAGCGATGGCCACGGACGACGCCGACACGATCCTGCGGCTGGCCGGGCGGGTCCGGACCGACGCGATCCCGGTGTCCGCCACCGGCGCCACCGGGGCCGGAGCGACCGCCGACTCGGCCGGTGCGGTGATCGATCGCAGCGACCTGGCCTCCCAGCAACTGCCGATCGCCGTCGGCCCGGACTCGGTGCTCTGGCGCGCCGACGACGACCGGATCGCCGACCTGGCCTACGAGTACGCCACCCAGCAACTCGCCGACGCAAGCCAGATCGCCGACGCGCTGACCGGTCTGGCCCAGGACGCCACCCTGCTGGCCGCCCCCGACGGCCAGCAACTGCCCGCGCAGGTGGCCGGTGCCGTCACCGGACCGGACGGCACGCCCGCCGCCCGGGTGCAAGTGGCGCTCGCCGCGGACACCCTGGATGCCGCCCAGCTGCGCACCGCCACCGCCGTGACGGCCGAGGACGGCACGTTCACCCTGGGCGTGCCGGCCGCGCTGCGCACCGCGGCACCGGCGGCTGTCAAGCTTCGGGTGACCGGCGCGAACCGCACCGTCGCGGTGCCGCTGGATCTGGACGACCTCCAGGCCAACCCGATCCTGCCGCCGGTGAGGCTGCCGCAGCCGGTCGCCCCGTTGCCGCTGGGCCTGCTGGACGAACTGGGCCGGATCATCTCCGCCGCCCCCACCACCGCGGACGGCACCACCGAGACCTCCGTACCCACCGTCACGGTCGGCGAGGACGAGTGCCAGGTGGTGTTCCGCAAGGACGCCTCGCAGGACCGCTTCCCCTACCAGGTGCTGTTCCGGCTGACCGATCCGGCGCTGTCCGCCCAGACCCTGGTGCTGCGCTTCCCGGTGCGTGACGAACTGCCCGACCGGATCATGGAACTGGCCAAGCGCAAGGCGACGTACGCCGCCTACAGCGAGTTCAACCCGGCCGCCGCGCTGGTGCACGGGCTGGGCAGTCTCGAACTGCACCTGGTACCAAGGGTGCCGATCGACCGGCCGATCTCGGTGGATGCGTTCCGGGACGGGCTGGCCCGCCCGGCCGGCCTCGGGTTCTCCACGGTGCCCATCGCGTCCAGCCTGGCCATCGGCTACGTCGTGCAGATGGCGCAGCGCTGGACGCCGCTCGGGCTGGCCCTGGGCGACCTGGTGTACTCGCTGCCGCTGGCCCCCGGCGAGCAGCAACGCATCGCGGTGGTGGAGCGCACCGCCACCTCGGCGGTGTTCGACAGCGAGACCCTGGACACCGCCGAGGCGGAGTCGTTCAGCGAGCGTGACGACACCTCGGCGCTGGCCACCTTCGCCTCGGCGTTCTCCGAGGCGGCCTCCGGCGGCAGCCACTACGACACCGAATCCAGCTCGTTCTCGGTGGCGGCCGCGGTGGGCGGCGGCGGCATCTTCCCGTTCGGCGCGATGGCCGGCGGGGTGTCCACCAGCTACGGGCGCGCCAGCGCCAGCGGCAACACCAACACCTGGATGCAGGGGGCCCGCAACACCACCTCGAACGCCGCGCAGAACACGCATTCCTCGGTGCAGCGGCAGGCGGCGGCCCGCCGGCACTCCGCACGCACCGCCATGCGACTGGCCACCGCCTCGGAGTCCGACAAGGTGGTCACCAAGGTGATCGCCAATCACAACCGCACCAGGGCCTTGACCATGCAGTACTGGGAGGTGCTGCGGCTGTTCGACATCACCACCGCGGTGGAGGGCGTCGACCTGGTGTGCATGGTGCCGCTGGATGTGATCAAGTTCCTGCCGCCGGGCCAGCCGGAGGCGCTCTCCCAGGCGCCGGGCAGCCGGGCCGCCGTGATGGCCCGCTATGACCAGCTGCTCGGGCACGCCGACGTGCTGCAGACGGTGGTCCCGCCCCGGCTGCGCCAGGGCCTGTCGCTGATCAACGAGTTCGCCGCCGACCCCAACGCCACCGTGCAGTCGGCCGACGGCGACGCCGAGGACAACCTCACCATGAGCGTCACCGGAACGTTCTGCGACTTCGAGGACGTCTACTGCACGGTGATCTCCCGCCGGGGGCTGCGCTCCGGGCCGGTGCTGCTGGCCGGCAACCCGCCGGCGGTGCCCACCGGCAGCAACGCCTTCGGCCAGGAGGCGGAGCTGTTCGGCTGGCTGCGCACCCGTCGTGCCGACATGAACGCGCAGACCACCCTGCAGGGCACCTTCACCCTGCCGCCGTCCATCCCCCGGCAGGACGTGGTCGGCTTCGAGATCTCCCGCCGGTTCCGCCGGCTGGACTACCAGTTCGCCCAGCCCACGTTGCGCGACCTGAAGCTGGCCGGCGTCAACATCGCCACCTTCGCCGGGATCGCCGAGATCGCCGCACAACTGGCCAAGCCGGCCCCGGCGCTGTCCTACGACGCCGGCCGGCTCGAGCAGGAGCTGGGTGGGCCGCGGGTGACGGCGTTCAAGGCGACCGTCTCCCCGTCGGTCACCTTCGCCGACACCCGGTGGAACGGCGCCGCGCTGGAACTGCCGCGCACGCCGCAGCCGATCGCCTCCCGGATGGTGCCGCCGATGCTGTCCTACAGCTCGATCCTGGAGATCGAGAAGACGCTGCAGTGGACCATCCGCAACACCATGACCTGCACCCTGGCGGTGTTCCGGTCACTGACCGCCGAGGAGCGGGCGGTGATGCTGGAGCGCTACGGCATCGAGGTGCCGGACGCGCAGAACGGTGGCACCGCGATCGTGCCGCTGCTGAGCTGCGTGACCAACAACGTGCTGGGCTACTTCGGCAACAGCATGGTGCTGCCCTTCATGATCCCGGCCGAGATCACCGCGCTGACCGCCACCGAGGAGCGGGCCGGGCTGACCACCGCCGACGTCACCGGGGCGCTGCTGCGCTTCCACACCGACGGGTTCGAACCGCCGCGGTCCACCGTGGCGCTGCCCACCAAGGGGGTGCTCGGCGAGGCGGTGCTCGGCCACTGCCCGTCGGCGGAGAAGATCGACCTGACCCGGTTCTGGCACTGGCAGGACAGCCCCGGTGACGAGGCCACCGCCATCTCCCCGGTGACGGTGCCGACCGGTTCGCTGACCGCCGGGTTGACCGCCCCGTCCGCGCTGCCCGGCATGGCGCCGATCATCACCAACTTCAACACCAACCCGGTGCCGGCGGACAGTTCGCTGGCCGCGTCGCTGATCACGGCGGCCGCCAGTCAGAAGGACTTCGACGTCGCGTCGCTGACCAATGCCGCGGCGCTGGGCACGTTGACCGGCAAGACCCTGGACACCGCAGAGGCCGCCCGCAAGGACGCGCTGGCCACCGCCAGCCAGCTGGCACAGAAGGCCATGGACGCCGCGGTGCAGATCAAGACCGGGAAGGCCCCCGACAAGGGCGACAAGGACGGCAAGGACGGCAAGACGGGCACAGGTTCCGGCAGCGGCTCGGGTGGGTCCGGCTCGGGATCGGGTTCGGGTGGGTCCGGTTCGGGCGGCTCGGGCTCCGGTGGGTCGGGTTCCGGCGGGTCGGGCAGCGGTTCCGGCGGGTCCGGATCCGGCTCGGGCGGCTCCGGTTCGGGCGGCTCGGGTTCCGGCGGCTCGGGTTCCGGCGGGTCGGGTTCCGGCGGGTCGGGCAGCGGCACCGGCTCCGGCTCCGGTTCGGGCGGCTCGGGCTCCGGCGGGTCCGGCTCTGGTTCCGGTGGATCCGGTTCCGGTGGGAGCACGCCCGCACCGCCCGCCGATCCGCTCCCGGTGACGCTGATCCAGGCGTTCTTCGCGCACGACTCGTCCGAGCTGCAGGACCTGCCGCCCGGCGCCGGGGCCGTCACCGACCAGATGGAAGCCATCGTCGACGCGATCGCCGCCGCCACGGCGCAGGGTGCCAGCGCCATCACCGTCCGGGGTTACGCATCGCCGGAGGGCACCGCCGCGCACAACATCCAACTGGCCCACGACCGGGCGGACGCCCTCATCGGCCTGCTGACCGCCGGTGGGCTCAGCGGCGTGGTGCGCGCCGAGGGCGGCGTGCTGGCCGGACCGCAGGGCGACTGGCCGCGGCTGCGCCGCGCGGACGCCACCATCACGGCCTGGTCCTAGCGGCCCCGCCTCGACAACGACAGGAGATCCGCCATGACACAGCCGGTTCCGGCCACCGAGTCGGCCGAGGACGCCCTGCTGAGCGCCCTGACCGAGGTGATCCGCGGCGCCAGCACCCCGGAGATCCAACAGGCCCAGGCCCTGTTGCTGCGCCGGCTGGCGCTGGAGGGGTCGGTGATCCCGTCACGCATCCCGGCGCCGGCCAGCATCACCGAGGTCGGTGGCTACTTCAACCTGCTGACCGACCTGCGGGAGACCGAGATGCGCAGCCAGATGCTGGGTGCGGCGCTCGGACTGGCCGGTTCCAACCCCG
>DASSTH010000409.1:0-5965 GCA_035708025.1 Nakamurella sp.
AGCGGGTGCGGCTGGCGGATCCGGGAGTTGGAATGCGCGCCGGTGGGGGTGTGGGCCAGCGCACGGCGGTACAGCTGCTGCGAGGTGGTGGCTGTGACGCTCACGCCGTCGCCTCCTCGGCCGGGCCCAACTCGACGGGGGTCGAGATCGACCGGGCGCCCGCCAGCAGCGCCGGGATCGCCTCGTCCGCCTGGTGTTGCGAGAACCGCGGGGTGGGGCCGGCGATGGACAGACCGCCGTACACCCCGGCGTGAGCACTGATCAGCGGGACGGCGCGGCAACGCTGACCGACGGCGTACATCTCCTCGTCGCGGGCGAACCCGGTGGACCGGACCTCGGCCAGTTCGTCGGCCAACCCGGCGGCGACGTCCGCGGCGCGGTCCCGGCCGACCGCGTGGGCCAGCACGGCGTTCCGGCGCCGGTCGTCCAGGAACGCCAGGATCGCCTTGCCCATCGCGCTGGTGTGCGGCGGAATCACGTCACCGACCCTGGCGACGATCCGCAGCGAGTGTGCCGGTTCCTTCCGGGCCACCAGGACGATCTCGTCACCGACCAGCAGCCCCGCGCTGACGCTTTCCGGGACCTGTGAGGCGATGTGCCGCGCCACCGCATCCAGCTCCCGGGTTCCGCCGAACCTGGTCATGGCCCGCAGGCCGAGTTGCAGCAGGTGCGAGCCGGGTACCAATCCCCCGGACTCTTGTTTCTGCAGCAGGCCGCGTTCCACCAGCAGTCCCGTCACCCGGAAGGCGGTGCTCACCGGGATGCCCGCGCGCGAGGCGACCTGGCTGGCGGTGACGGGCGTGTCGGCGTGCACGACGAGGTCCAGCACGTCGAACATGCGGCCCAGATAGCTTCGGTTCTCACTCAATGGTAACCCGCTCTCATTGAATGACGTTCACGGTAGGCCGGGTTCGCGGGCGGGTCAAGGGCGTTCGCCGCGTCGTGACGTGGCCCTGGTCCCGGCGGGTACCGTCGCGGCGACCAACCGGAGGTGGGCATGAGCGGATCACTGGTGTTGCGCAACGGCGCCGTGCTGGACGTCGATGGCGGGTCCTACCGGGAGGCCGACATCCGCATCGTCGACGGCCGGATCGTCGAGATCGACCGTGCGGTGGCTACCGGTGACGGGCCAGACGTGGATTTGCGCGGCGGGTACGTGTTGCCCGGCCTGATCGACGCGCATGTGCACGTGATGGCGGCGACCGCCGACCTCGGTCTGCTGCGTGCCTGGTCGCCCCACTACGCGGCGGCGCACGCCGCCCGGGAGATGGGCCGCATGCTGGACCGGGGGTTCACCACGGTGCGGGACACCGGCGGGGCGGACTTCGGGCTGGCCGATGCCCAGGGCGAGGGGCTGATCCGCGGCCCGCGACTGCTGTTCTGCGGCAAGGCGATCAGCCAGACCGGCGGCCACGGTGACGAGCGGCCGCGGGGTGCGCTCGCGGTGGACCCGTGGGCAGTGGGGCTGAGCCAGCTGGCCGACGGGGTGGACGCCGTGCGGGTGGCGGCCCGGCACGAGTTGCGCCGCGGGGCGAACCACCTGAAGGTGATGGCCTCCGGCGGGGTCGCGTCACCGACCGATCGGGTGGACTCCACCGGCTACTCCGACGAGGAACTGCGCGCGGTGGTCGAGGAGGCGCAGGCCGCCAACCGGTACGTGGCGGCCCACGCCTACACGGCTCGCGCGGTCGATCGGGCGCTCCGGGCCGGGGTGCGGTCGATCGAGCACGGCAACCTGATCGACGAGGGTTCGGTCCGGCTGCTGCTGGAGCACGATGCGTTCCTGGTGCCGAACCTGGTGACCTATTGGGCGCTGCACGAGTTAGGCCGGCAGCACGGGTTGTCCGAGGAGTCCTGGCGCAAGGTCGCTGACGTGCTGGACGGTGGCTATCGGTCGCTGGAACTGGCGGCACGGGCGGGCGTGCAGATCGCCTACGGCACCGACCTTCTGGGCGACATGCGCCAGTATCAGAGCCGGGAGTTCGAGATCCGCGCCGACCTGCAGCCGGCGATGGACATCATCCGATCGGCGACCACAGTGGGCGCCCAACTGGTCGGCATGGCAGGCGAGATCGGTTGCCTGGCACCGGGTGCGTTCGGCGACCTGATCGTGCTGGATGCGGATCCGCTGGCCGACGTGCGGGTGCTGGCCTGGCCGCACCGGTTCCGGTTGGTGGCGCAGGGCGGCGAGATCGTGCGCAGGGCGGGCTGATTCAGCCGGGTGACATCGGGTAGGTGACGCGTGCTACCTGCGACCCGTGGCCGTGGTGGTGGGTGTCGTGGGGTATGCCGCGGAACTCGTGCGCTACCTCGCCCGGCGGTTCCGGCGCTGATCCGGCCGGCCACACCGGCAGATCGATGGGCTATTTGCGGGCCGGCGGGCGCGGGGAGGGGATCAGCTGTGGGTGCGCCAGGGCTGGTCATCGGGTGCGGGACTCGGGTCGCGCTGCTCCGCCTGTACCCGGATCTCGGCCTGCGCCCGGTGCACCGCCGGATGCCACATCTCCTCGAACGGCGCGAACGGGTTGCCGCCGACGCCCCGCCGCCGGGCCCGGGCCGCTAGCCACGGCAGGGCAGCCAGCGTGCCGCCGAGTGCCACGGCGACGGCCACCAGGATCAGCGCGGTCTGCACCTCTGCGAGGGTAGGCGCAGCCGGGCTAGGCCGCCCACTTCGAGTTGCGACGCTGCGGCAGGCGAGTAGTTTCCGCGGCGGACGCACCGCGGCGACAACCCCACACGCACTGATCCATCGGGTCCGGAGTTGCCGGCCACGGTGGACCAGCGACCGTGGAGGCGAGCGAACATGGGGCGTGCAGTATTCCGCCGGGCGACCGTCGTGGTGGCCGTTGTACTGATGGGTTCCACGGCGGTGACGGTGCCGGCGTGGGCGGGCGGCGTGCCGGGAGCCGCCGGCGTGTCGGATACGGCCGCGAGGGGCGTCACCGCCGACCACCCCGAGCAGCAGGGCCACGGTGGCCACGGCCACCAGCCTGCGCGCCCCGGCCGGCCGGCGCCCCACACCTGCGACCCCATTGACCCCACCGCGTGCCTGCTGCCCTTCCCGAACGACTATTTCACCGTTCCGGACGCCGACATGCCCAGTGGCCGGCGAGTGGACCTGCAGCTGTCGGCCATGCCCGCCAACGCCGCGGGCGTGCACATCGACCCGACCGCGTGGAACGGCAACGACGGCTTCAGTCCCGGGGCGCTCATCATCACGCACGTGCCGGGCATCGACCTGGCCCGCACCGGCGCCGCGCCCATCACGGACATCGGCGCCTCGCTCGACCCGGACGCGCCGATCGTGTTGCTGGATGCCGAGACCGGGCAGCGCTGGCCGTACTGGGCCGAGCTCGACGCCAACGACCCGGACCCGTCCGAGCAGGCCCTGTTGATCCACCCGGCGCGGAACCTGGCCGAAGGCCATCGGTTCATCGTGGCGCTGCGCAACCTGCGCGACGCCTCCGGGCGTTTCATCCCGCCCGGGCCCGGCTTCGCGCAGTTCCTGCACGGCCGCCCGCACGACGCGGCGGCACGTGACCGGCTGCCACAGATGAAGCAGATCCTGGCCCGGCTGGCGCGCGACCACGTCAGCCGGCACGGGCTGTACCTCGCGTGGGACTTCACCGTGGCGTCCACCCAGAACCTGACCGGCCGGATGATCGCCATGCGGGACACCGCATTTTCCGAGCTCGGCAGCGGGGCACCGGCGTTCCACGTGGACTCCGTCACCGACCTATCGGTTGCCCAGAACCCGTTGATCTCCCGGCAAGTGGCCGGCTCGTTCGACGCGCCCAGCTTCCTCGACCGGCCAGGCGGGCCACCCGGATCGATGCTCAACCTCGGCCCGGACGGGCTGCCGGACCAGCTCCCCGGCAACGTGCAGCACGCCGACTTCGTCTGCAACATCCCGCGTTCCGCCGATCCGGACCCGACAGATCCGGCCAGCCCGGCGGATCCGGCGCACCCGTCGCTGTACGGGCACGGCCTGCTCGGCTCGCCGGACGAGATCAACGCGCACAACGTCCAGGTGATGAGCGACACCTACAACTTCGTGTTCTGTGCGACCTCCTGGATCGGCATGGCCGAGGACGACATCGCAAACGTGGCCGGGGTGTTCCAGGACTTCTCCACGTTCGCGTCGGTGCCGGACCGCTCGCAGCAGGGGCTGCTGGACGCGCTGTTCCTCGGCCGGTTGATGACGTCACCGGACGGGTTCGTCAGCGACCCCGCGTTCCAGAACGCGGCCGGGCAAGAGCTGATCGACGATGCGGACACACTGGCCTACGACGGCAACAGCCAGGGCGGCATCATCGGCGGGGCCTTGATGGCGATCGCCACCGAGATCCCGCGCGGCGTGCTGGGTGTGACGGGGATGAACTACTCAACCCTGATCAACCGCAGCGTGGACGCGGCGCCGTTCCTGCAGATCATGGACCAGTCGTACCCCGGCAAGCTGGACCAGCAGATCATCTTCTCGCTGATCCAGATGCTGTGGGACCGCGGCGAAGCGGACGGCTACGCCGAGAACATGACCACCGATCCGCTGCCGGGCACGCCGCCGCACCAGATCCTGATGCAGGTGGCCTTCGGCGACCACCAGGTGGCGCCGGTCAGCGCGGCGGTGGAGGCCCGCACCATCGGCGCCGCCATCTACCGGCCGGCCCTGGACCCCGGTCGCTCGCCTGACGTGGTGCCGTACTGGGGGATTCCCTCGATCCCGGCCTATCCTTTCCACGGGTCGGCGATGGTGGTGTGGGACTCCGGCACGCCGCACGTGCCGCTGACCAACACGCCGCCTGCGGGCCCGCAGTACGGCGACGATCCGCACGAGATGCCGCGGGCCCAGCCTGCCGCCCAGCAGCAGAAGGCGGTGTTCCTGACCACCGGCGCCGTGATCGACGTCTGCGGCGGCGCGCCCTGCCACGGGGTGAATCCGTAACAGGCGCCGAATTGCGCGCGCCCGACGGACGCGAAGGCCGGGGCGTGGGTGTGATCCCTCGCCCCGGCCTGTGTCGCGTTACTGGCTGGACCGCTGATCCTGCACGGTGTCCTTGGCCTCTTGGGCATGGCCCTTCACATCCTCGGCCGCGGACTGCCCCTCGCCCTTGACCGTCTCCACGGCGTCGGACGCGGAGGACTTGACCGACTCGACCGCCTGCTGCGCCGGCTCCTTCAGGTGGTCGGCGACCTCCTTGGCCGAGTCGGACGCCTGCTGCGCCAATGGTTGTGCCTGATCCTTGACCGCCGCGGCGGCGCGCGCCTCCCGCTCCGACGGCGGGAACAGCGCCGACATCACCATCCCGGCGCCGAAGGCGATCAGCCCGGCGGCCATCGGGCTGCCCTGGGTCTGCCGGCGCACCACCTGTGGGGTATGGCTGACGGTGTCGCCGACCGAGGACATCGCGTCACCGACGGACGAGCCGACCGAGGACATCGCGTCACCGGCCCGGTCCGTCATCACGTCGGCGCTGCCCATGATCCGTTCGCGGGCGTGGTGTGCCGCGCCACGCATCCGCGAGGTCTGCCGGCGGGCCATCTGCGACGGGCTGACCTTGTCACCCAACTCGTTCACGGTATCCGACAGGTCGGCGCGGGTGGCCGCGATCTGTGCGCGGATGACGTCGGGATCGTTGCTGATCACATCGGGATTGCTGCTCATCGGTTCAACTCCTCATCGCCCTTGACCGCATTGGGAATCTTCTTGACCGTCTCGGTGGTCCGTTTCAGTCCGGTGACGCGAGCGAACTCGGCGCGGCCGAGCACCGCCAGCACCGCCGCGATCACGGTCCAGATGGCGGCCACGATCAGCGCCGACCAGCCCAGACCGATGGCGGTGCCGATCGCCCACCACACGGCCAGCGACAGGAACAACAGCACCAGGTGTGCGGCGTAGCCGGCGCCGCCGAACATGCCGGCCCCCTTGCCGGCGTTCTTGGCGGTCTGGGTCAGTTCCGCCTTGGCC
>DASSTH010000410.1:0-7642 GCA_035708025.1 Nakamurella sp.
GGTGTCGATCGTGACGGGCCAACGAATCGTCGCCGGATCGCTGTATTCATACTGATCACGTGACGCCTGACACCCTGGTCGCCGGCATCGACTCCTCGACCCAATCGACCAAGGTCCTGCTGGTGCGGGCGTCGGACGGCATGGTGGTGGACCAGGCCTCCGCACCGCACCCGCCGGGGACCGAGGTCGATCCGTCCGCATGGTGGGAAGCCTTGCAGCAGGCGGGGACCGGCCTGTTGGACCGGGCGGCTGCGATCGGTGTGGCCGGCCAGCAGCACGGCATGGTGGCGCTGGACGCGGCCGGCATGGTGGTCCGCCCGGCCTTGCTGTGGAACGACCTCCGGTCGGCCACCGAGGCGGCCGAGGTGGTCGAGCACCTGGGCGGCCCGGAGGCCTGCGCCCGGACGATCGGTTCGGTGCCCACCGCTTCCCTGACGGTGACGAAGCTGCGCTGGATGGGCCGGCACGAACCGGACAACGCGGCTCGTACCGCGGCGGTGCTGCTGCCGCACGACTATCTGACCTGGCTGCTCGGCGGGCGCCAGCAGATGGCCACCGACCACGGCGACGCGTCCGGGACCGGCTACTACTCGCCGGCCGAGCGGGTGTGGCTGCCGGAGATGGCGGCCTGGGCGCTGGGGCGGGAAACCGCGCCGGCCCTGCCGCTGCTGGCCGGGCCGGGCCAGTCGGTGGGGCAGGCACCGACAGGCGCCTTGCTGTCCGCCGGAACCGGCGACAACATGGCGGCCGCGCTCGGCCTGGCTATCGGCCCCGGCGATGTGGTGGTCTCCATCGGAACCTCCGGCACCGCGTTCGCCGTGAGCGCCGCGCCGACCGCCGACCCGACCGGCATGGTGTGCGGGTTCGCCGACGCCACCGGCAACTTCCTGCCGCTGTCCTGCACCATCAACGCCGCCCGCATTCTGGGAACCGTCGCGGAGCTGCTCGGGGTGGACCACGATCAACTGGCCGACCTGGCGCTGTCCGCGGAGCCGGGCGCGAACGGGCTGACCCTGCTGCCGTACCTGGACGGTGAGCGCACCCCGAACCGGCCCAACGCCACCGGCGTGCTGCGCGGCCTGACCTCGGCCACCGGCCGGGCCGACCTCGCGCGGGCCGCCGTCGAGGCGCTGCTGTGCTCGCTGGCCGACGCCGTGGACGCGCTGGGCATCGCCGCGCACCGGGTGCTGATGATCGGCGGCGGCGCGCGCAACCGGGCGGTCCGGGAGCTGGCCCCGGCCATCTGGAACGTACCGGTGGACGTGCCGGAACCGGCCGAGTATGTGGCGCTGGGCGCGGCCCGGCAGGCGGCCTGGGCGCTGGCCGGCACCGAGCAGCCTCCGGCGTGGACCCCACCGGCGGCGGAGCGGTTCACCGCGGCGCACACCCCGCAGGTGCGCGAGCGGTACGCGGCACTGCGGGACGTTACCGCCGATTGGTGACGGGACACGCCGCGGCCGCGGCGCCCGGATGCCCGAACCCGGCTGGGGTGTTCCGGGTTTCAGGCCTGGACCGGTCGCAGTTCCAGGAAGTCGGTGACGGTCATCCGGGTCACCAGCGGCCGCAGGAACCAGCCGAACGCGGGCCGCGCATCGGCCTTGCCGATCAGCCGCGGGTGACCCATCCGACGGGTAGCGCCGCGCCACCGCACCGTGCACTCGCCGGCGGCCAGCACATTGCGCACCCAGTTGGTGCGCCGCCCCCAGGGCAGTGGGATGACGATCGCGTCGCCCCGCCCGCGCATCACCACCGGCACCGCGTACGGGGTGCCCGAGGAACGGCCACGGTGGTGCAGCACGCCCCACAGCGGGAACCAGCGGCGGCCGGCCAGCGGGCGGGCCAGGCCGATGGTGCGGCTGGCCATCCGCCAGCCGAAGCCGGACGGTGACGTGGATGTCGATGCCGGGGCAGGGTCCGCGGCGGTGGGACGTGGTGTGGCGGTCGGTGACATGGCCCCAGCCTGCCGGTTTCCGCACGGGCCTGCGATGACGGAAATCCGTCAGTGCGGTCGATGCCGTCGGCGTGGCCGGTCGTCATCGATCAGAGCCATCGGCGTGGTCGGTCGTCCCGATCAGGCCCATCCCTCGCGCACCGCGTAGGCGGCCGCCTCCGCCCGGCTGCGGGCGGCGATCTTGCGGTACAGGTTGCCGGCGTGCCGCTCGACGGTGTGCTCGGCGATGCCCAGGGCACGGGCGATCTGCCGGTTGGACGAGCCGCCGGCCAGCAGCCGGAGCACCTGCAGTTCTCGATCGGTCAGCGGAGGTGGCTGCGGCCCGGCGTCCGGGGGAGTGGGCGCACCCATCGCCGCCCGTGCGGCCGGGATCTCCTCACCGCCGAGGAATCCCGTGACGAGGTCCAGGTCGGCACCGGGATCCTCGAAGAACAGCGTGGGAGTCGTTCCGTCCAGCACGTGCAACACACCGTGCGGCAGCGCGTCGGCCAGCTGCCGGGACACCTCGACCGACAGCTGGCGCTCGCCCTGCCGGTGCAGCACCAGGGCGGGTGCCCGCACGCTGGCCGCGTCGGCGCTGACGTCGATCGACTCGGCGTGCTGGAAGATCGCCGTGGCGATGTCGTGGGAACAGGCGGTACGGAACATCTCGGCGATCAGCCGCCCGTTCTCGCCGGAGTCCCAGCCGAGCCAGGCGTGCGCCGCGGTCTGCGCGAACAGCTCCCAGTCCCGGTCCACCAGCCACAGCAGGGCCTGGGTCTGTTGCGGGGACATGGCCTCCCGCAGCCGCAGCGCTCCGCCGAACAGCACCAGCCGGGACACCCGCTCCGGATGGCGTGCCGCGAACGCGACGGCGGCCGGTACCGAGTGGTAATACCCCAGCAACGCCACCGGACCCGGCGAGCAGGCCGCGTCCAGCACGGCGGCGAGGTCCTGCAGCTGACCGTCCAGACCGAGCCCCGCCGGATCGACCCGCCGGTCCGAGGCGCCGGTACCCCTGCCGTCGTAGAGCACCAACCGGACGCTCTCCGCGAGCCGCCGGTACGCCTCGCGCAGCGGTGGAACCCGCCACTGTGCCACCAGGTTTCCCAGCGAGGGCATCCACACCAGGGTGGGCCCGGCGCCGGTGACGGTGTACGCCAGGCTTACCCCGTCACCGGTAGTGGTGTACCGCAGTGCCGGCATGCCCTCCACCCGCGGGATTATTCCGGGCCAGGGACGGAATGCCATGCGCGGCGCCCCCGGCTCACACCGTCGCGGCCGCCTGGATCGCCAGCGACACCGCGCCGAGCAACCCGGCCCGTGCCCCGAGCGCCCCGCGCACCACGGTGAGCTCCGCCGACACGTACGGCTGGGTGTAGCGCCGGACCGCCGCCGAGATGCCGTCCAGCATCGCCTCCGCGGTCACCGAACCGCCGACCACCACCACGGCCGGGTCCAGGTTGGCCGCCAGCGCCGCGACCACCCGGCCGATCGCGGTGCCCATGTCGGTCAGCAGCCGCACGGTGCCGGGATCGCCGCGGTCGGCCAACCCGATCAGGTCGTCCACCGTCATCGAGCGCCGGTGCGCGGGGGACAGCAACGCGAGCGCCGCGTCCGCCGACGACACCGTCTCCAGGCAGCCCCGCGAGCCGCACCGGCACAACGCGCCGTCCTCGCGGACCTGGACGTGCCCGATCTCCCCCGCGGTGCCCCGGGACCCGCGGTACAGCCGCCCGCCGAGGATCACCCCGGCACCGATGCCGCTGGACACCTTGACGTACAGCACATCGTCGATGCCGCGGACCGCGCCGTAGCGGTGCTCGCCCACCGCCCCCAGGTTCGCGTCGTTCTCCGCGGTCACCGGCAGCCCGGTGCGCGAGGACAGCTCGTCGGCCGGGTTCAGCCCCTCCCAGCCCGGCAGCACGGTGCCGGACCGCAGGGTGCCGGTGCGCAGGTCCACCGGCCCCGGCACGCCCATCACCACCGCGGCCGGTGGCTCGCAGACCGCGGCCGCGTCCAGTTGCGCGCGCATCATCGCCGCCGCCCGATCCAGCGCGTCCGGGGCGGAGGCGTGCACGTCCAGCGGCACCCGGTCCTCGGCGAGCACGGTGCCGGCCAGGTCGGCCACCGCCACCGCCAGGTGCGAGTGCCCGAAGTCGACGCCGACCACGGTGTGCGCTCCGGCCGCCAGTTGCAGCAGGGCGGGTGGCCGGCCGCGGACCGGCCGCCGGCCGGCGGTGACGCGATCCCCGGATGCCCGGGTGGCGGTGACGCGGTCCCCGGATGCCCGGGTGGCGGTGACGCGGTCCCCGGGCGCCCGGGTGGCGCCCTCGGACACCGCCGCGCCGTTGCCGCCCGGACCAGCCGCGGCAGCTGCGCCGCCGCCTGGACCGGCCGCCGATGCTGCGCCGCCGGTTTCCCCGTCACCGGATTGGTCGTCGCCGCGCACCGGCGGTGCCAGCCGGCCCTCCGCACGCAGATCGGTGACGATGGAGGCCACGGTGGCCCGGGACAACCCGGTGCGCCGCACCACGTCCGCCTGGCTGAGGGGGCCCCACCTGGCGAGCTCCCGCAGCACCAGGCCGCGACTCAACTCCCGCAATCGCGATCCGCGCGGCTGCGGCGCCGGGGGGCCCGAGCCCGTCATCGGCACACCTCCGTCACGCCGGACGCCGGTCGACCGCTACCGGTTCTTTTCGTCCGTCCTTGGTCATTATCACGGTGGCTCGCGGATGGCCGGCACTGCACCGGTGGTGATGCATGTCCGTCCCGAACACTCCCGGTGTGGCAACGTTACCGGGTAGCACGGCGCCGCGACCAGACCCCACGGTTCCCGTCACCGCTTCCGACGGGGTCCTGCAAGGCCCGCGTCTTTCTGCCTAGAGCGAGAATAAAACAATCAGGTAATGCCGGTACTTCTGCCTATCACTGGACACCGGCGGACGGCTACCATCACCGCGAGCGCCGGACCGGGCCGCCGCCGTCACGAACGCCGGCGGCCCGCTCCCGGAACCCTGGCCGGGCGTACCCGCCCGGGCATCCGTGACGTTCTTCGGAGGAAGCGAATGCGTCGAACCCTACTGATCGCCTCACTGGCGGTGGCCGGCCTGCTCGCCGCCGCGTGCGGCTCGAACGGCTCTGCCGACAATCCCTCCGGCACCAGCGGTGGCGGCGGCGGCGCATCCGGCAGCCCGTCCGGCGCCGCGTCCGGCAGCGCCGGCTCCGGATCGTCCGGCACCGGCTCGGCCGGGGGTGCCGGCGGCGACGTCGGCATCTTCACCTGGTGGGCCGACGGCTCGGAGAAGGAGGGCCTGGACGCCCTGGTCAAGATCTTCAACGAGAAGTATCCCAACGACAAGTTCGTCAACCTGGCGGTGGCCGGCGGTGCGGGCAGCAACGCCAAGGCCAAGCTGGCCGCCGACCTGCAGGCCGGAAACCCGCCGGACTCCTTCCAGGGCCACGCCGGCGCCGAGCTGACCGACTACATCAACAACGGCCAGATCGAGCCGCTGGACGACCTGTACGCGGCCGAGGGCTGGAACGACGTGTTCCCGAAGGACCTGCTGGCCCGACTGACCGTGGACGGGCACATCTACTCGGTGCCCTCGAACATCCACCGCGCCAACGTGGTGTGGGCCAACAACGAGGTGCTGACCAAGGCCGGCCTCGACCCGAAGTCGCCGCCGAAGGACATCAAGTCCTGGATCTCCGACATGGACAAGATCAAGGCGTCCGGCGTGTCCACCCCGCTGACCATCGGCGGCACCTGGACCCAGGTCGAGCTGCTGGAGACCGTGCTCATCTCCGACCTGGGCGCGGACGGCTACAACGGCCTGTTCGACGGCAAGACCAAGTGGGACGACGCCAAGGTCACCACGGCGCTGAACGACTACAAGACGCTGCTGACCTACGCCAACACCGCCGCCGACGGTGACGACTGGCCGGGTGCGATCGACGCGGTGATCGACGGCAAGGCCGCCTACAACGTGATGGGCGACTGGGCGGTCGCCGAGTTCAACGCCAAGAACAAGAAGGACGGCGAGGACTACAGCTACTTCGCGGTGCCCGGTCAGGAGGGCGTGTACGACTTCCTGGCCGACTCCTTCACGTTGCCCAAGGGCGCCAAGAACCCCGAGGGCACCAAGGACTGGCTGCGCACCGTCGGATCGGCCGACGGCCAGAAGGCCTTCAACCTGGCCAAGGGCTCGATCCCGGCCCGCACCGACGTGGCGGCGGACGGGTTCCCGCCCTACCAGCAGTGGGCCATGGACGAGTTCAAGAAGGACACCATCGTCTCCTCCATCGCGCACGGCGCCGCGGTGAGCCTGGGCTGGAACACCGACATCTCCAATGCGGTCTCGCAGTTCTACGGCTCACGTGACGTGGCCCAGCTCCAGCAGCAGCTGGTGCAGGCCGCGCAGAACAACATGAACGGCTGACGCCGCTCGTCGACAGGCGGTGGGGCCGGTTCCGCGGCGGGATCGGCCCCACCGCATCTCCCTCTCCGGCACCCGGCTTCCCGCCCGTCCGCTCCGGCGGGCGGGCAGATGCTTCAGACTCGCCGGTGAGGGAACCGATCCGGTCGTGAGCGGTTCCGCAGGCTCCGGCACGACCCGAGGGGAGACACCATGACGGCGGTGACGGAACACGCGGCGGGCACCCGTTCGGCGGCCCCGCCCCGACGGCGGTCGACACGCTGGCGATCGTGGCTGCCGGGCCTGGCGCTGGTGTCGCCGTCCATCGTGCTGATCGGCATCTTCGTGTACTGGCTGCTGTACAAGAACGCGGCCACCTCGATGACCGACAGGCACAACTTCAACCCGAACGCCGTGGTCAGCTTCGTGGGGTTGGAGAACTACTTCAACCTGTTCCGCGAGGACTACTACCAGCACACGCTGTGGAACCTGCTGGTGCTGACCGTGGTGTTCCTGGCCGGCACCATGTTCTTCGGCCTGCTGTGGGCGCTGCTGCTGGAGAAGGGCGTCAAGGGCGAGGGCATCTTCCGGTCGGTCTACCTGTTCCCCATGGCGGTGTCCTTCGTGGCGGCCGGCGTGGTGTGGAAGTGGTTGCTTTCCAACCGGACCGGCGATCAGGCGATCGGGCTCAACCAGCTGTTCCAGCACATCGGGCTGGGCTTTCTGCAGAACTCCTGGTGGTCGTCGACCAGTTCGTTCAACATGGCCGCGATGGCGATCCCGGCGATCTGGCAGCTGTCCGGATACGTGATGGCGCTGTTCCTGGCCGGGTTCCGCGGCATCCCGGCCGACCAGCGGGAGGCCGCCCGGATGGACGGCGCCAGCGAGTTCCAGATCTACCGGCACGTGATCTTCCCGCAGCTGTCCCCGATCGCGCTGTCGGCGCTGATCATCATCGGGCACATGTCGATGAAGATGTTCGATTTGATCTACAACATCGCCGGGGCCAACAGCTATCCGGCGGCGGTGCCCGCGACCTACATGTGGACCCAACTGTTCAGCAAGTCCGACCCAGCCAGGGCGGCGGCGAACGCGACCATCCTGCTGTTGATCGTCGCGCTGGTCGTGGTGCCGTACCTGATCTACACCAACCGGGTGGAGAAGAGGTCCGGATCATGACCAGCATCACCGCCGCGCTCCCGCCACCGCAGGTGCGGCCGCCGACGGCACGCAAGCTGTCCAGCCGGGACATCTCCGCCCGCACCGTGCGCTACGCGCTGCTGCTGATCTTCGT
>DASSTH010000411.1:0-4461 GCA_035708025.1 Nakamurella sp.
CGAACAGCTCGAAGTCCGGGTCCTGTGGCGAGCCGGAGGCCTGGCACTCAGCGGTCACGATCCGCCGGATGGCGGCCAGCACCGACGCCCGGATGCCCGTGTCGTAGGTGCGGATGTTCAGCTCGATCCGCGCCCGGTCCGGGATGACGTTGCTCTTGGTGCCCGCCTGCACGCTGCCGACCGTCAACACGGCGAACTCCCCCGGCGGGACCTCTCGGGAGACGATGGTCTGCAGCCGGAGCACGATCATCGCGGCCAGCACCACCGGATCCACCGCCGCCTGCGGCATGGAGCCGTGCGCCCCGCGGCCGTGGACGGTGATGCGCACGCTGTCGGCCGCCGACAGGAACGGTCCGGGGCGGGTGCCCAGCGTGCCCGCCGGGAACGGCAACACATGCTGCGCCAGCACCACATCCGGCCGCCCCACCAACTCGGCCAGGCCGTCCCGCACCATGCCCCGGGCGCCGTCGCCGAGTTCTTCGGCGGGCTGGAACAACACCAGCAGCGTGCCCGACCAGTGCGCCCGTCCCCGGGCCAGCAGTTCGGCGGCACCCAGCAGGCACGCGACGTGCACGTCGTGGCCACAGGCGTGCATCACCGGCACCTCGGCACCCTCGGCGTCGGTGGCCGTCACGGTGCTGGCATACGGCAGCCCGCTGGCCTCGGCCACCGGGAGCGCATCCATGTCCGCGCGGATCAGCACCCGGGGTCCGTCACCGCCCTCCAACACCCCCAGTACGCCCGTCCCGCCGACCCCTTCGTGCACCTGGAAGCCGAGGTCGCGCAACCGTTCCGCGACCGCAGACGCGGTGCGCCGCTCCTGGTGCGAAAGCTCCGGATGGGCGTGCAGATCGCGGTAGAAGTCCTCCTGCGCTCCGCGGATCACATCGAGCCCACGCAGCACCTCGGCGACGCCGGTCATCTACTCCTCCTCGCTGCGACCGGTCGGTGTCCCGAGATCTCCCGATCCCTGCCGGGAACCACCGGGCGATGCCGTCCGGCGCCGGCGACGCGGCCGCGTCCTGCGCGCCAGCCTGGCCCGCGCCGCGCCCAGCGCCGACCACTCATCACCCTGCGGCAATACCCACTTCTGCCAGCGCGCCAGCAGGCACAGCCCGGCACCGGTCACGGTGGCGACCGCCGATCCGGCGATCGGAAGGCCCGCCCGGTACATCACCACCATCACGCCGCCGGCCACCAGCGCGCAGGTCGCGTACAGGGTGTTCCCGCCCAGGATGGCCGGCACCCGGCGCAGCACCACGTCGCGGGTGAACCCACCGCCCACCGCGGTGACCGCGCCCAGCAGCACCGCGGGCAGCCACCCCAGCCCGACCACCAGCGTCTTCTGCGCACCCGCGGCCGCCCAGCACCCCAGTGCCAGCGCATCGACATAGGGCCAGACCCGATCCCAGATCGGTCCCTCGATCCTGATCAGGTACACGACCAGCGCGCCGGCCACAGCTGTTGGCACGTAGGCATAGTCGGTCAGTGCTGCCGGAGTTCCATGCTGCAGCAACACGTCCCGGATGATGCCGCCGCCCACACCGGACAGGATGGCCAGGGTGGCGAAGCCGAGCACGTCCAGCCGGGCGGTGCGGGCGATCACCCCGCCCAGCATCGCGTTGGCGAACACTCCGATCAGGTCCAGCACCCGCAGGGCGTCGGAGACCGGGTCGCCGGTCATGGTGCGCCGCCGAACGGCGCCGCGAGCCGGATCGACCAGGTCTTCACAGGCCAAACCTAGTGCCGGACCAAGGCGCCCGCCGGGACGGCGGTCGGGACGCGGCCGTGGGGCGACTGTGTCGGCCGCTATCGCGGCTCCGTGCTCGATTCAGCGGGTGCGGCGGCCCTCGTGCATCGCCGCGACGGTCTTCTCGATCCGGCTGGTCCTGGTCTCCGGTTTCTTGGACTCCTCCACCCACCGCACCCATTCCTTGCGGTGGGTGAAGGACAGCCCGTCGAAGAAGGCGCGGGCCGGGGTGTCCCGGCCCAGCGCCTCGTCCAGGTCGCCGGGCACGGTGATCTCCCGCGGCGCGGCGTCCAGCGCGATCTCCACGTCGACCTCGTCACCCGCGGCGACACCGGCGGCCGCACGATTCTCGGCACTCAACGGGACCAGGAATCGGCCGCCCATGGAGGCGACGGTGGTCCGGTAGCTGTGCCCGCCGACGCTCACCGTCACCGCCGGGCGTTTGCCCCCGGCCAGCGCGGCCACCACGTCGTCCGGCACCTGCATCCCGGTCGCCGTTTTCCCGCCCAGTTCCACCGTGGTGCGAAATTTCATGGCGGCCAGTATGCCAATCGTGCGGTGCGGCACGACCGGATCACCCGGCTTGGACGGTGAACGGCGCGGTGATCACGCTGCCGTCGGACAGCCGGAACTGCGCCCACAGCCGGTAGGTACCCGCGGTCGGGAGCTCGGCGTGCACGGCCAGTTCCGGGCCGAAGGTCTGGCCCGGCAGGGCGAACACCGGCCGGCCGCCGGCGTCGGTGACCTCGGCGTGCGCGTGGCTGAAGGTGCTGCCGTCACCCCGCATCACGATGACGTGCCCGGCGGCGGCCAGGTAGGGCTGCAGATCGTCCACCGGCCGGCCGGTCTCCGCGTCGGTGACGGTGAAGTCGAGGTCGCTGCGTGTGCCCGCGCGGATCTCGCCATCGAGGGTGACGCGCACCCCGCCGACGATCACGCTGCGCGGGCCCGCAGCCAGCGGGGCCGGACCGGGCGCCGTCCCGCCGATCGTGACCACCTGCCGGGAGTGCACGTCACCCATCTGACCCTGCCGGCGGAACTCGGTGTTGACGATGTACCGGCCCGCGGTCGGGAAGGTGACCTGCACCGCCAGCTGGCCCGGCGCACCGGTCGGCTCGGGATGCAGGTGGGCGAAGGTGCCCAGGTCGTCCCGGGTGGCGACCAGGTGCATCCAGGCCTCGTGGCTGCGGGTCAGGTCCTCGATCGGCCGGCCGGTGACGGAGTCCACCACGGTGACCAGCATCCGGGTGGGCACTCCCGGGCGGGCGGCGGCGGGCAGGTCGACGCGGACCTGCACGCCGGCATCGGCGGCCTCGGTCGCGGGCACATCGGCGGTCATCATCACGCTCATCGCCGGGCGGGTGGGCATCCCGGTGCCCTGCATCCAGGCGAGCTGTCCGTTCATGCCGTGCTGCGCGAAGTCCATCCGGCTCACCGCGGTCAGCCCGGCGCCCAGGGCGAGCGCGACCACCGCCACCGCGGTCAGGTAGGCGTACTGGCCGATCCTGGACCGCAGCGGCGGACGCCGGATCTCCGCCGCGGTGGCCGGGCGGTGGAACCGGCGCAGCCGCAACGCATTGGTCAACACGCTCACCGAGCTCATCGCCATCGCCGCACTGGCCAGCACCGGATCGAGAAGTAGCCCGTCCCAGGCGTACAGCGCGCCGGCCGCGACCGGGATCAGCAGCAGGTTGTAGCCGAACGCCCAGCCGAGGCCCTGCTTCATGGTGGTGACGGTGCGCCGAGAGAGCGCGATCGCCGAGACGATGCCGCGCAGGTCGCCACCGACCAGCGTGATGTCGGAGGCGGCGATCGCGACGTCGGCGCCGGTGCCGATCGCCACCCCGACGTCCGCGGCGGACAGCGCGGCGGCGTCGTTGATGCCGTCTCCGGCCATCGCCACGACGTGCCCCTGCCGTTGCAGGGCGGCCACGGTCGCGGCCTTGTCGGCGGGCAGCACCTCGGCCAACACCTGGTTGATACCGACCTGGTCCGCGATGGCCCGGGCGGTCGCCCTGTTGTCGCCGGTGAGCATCCACACCTCGATGCCCAGGGCACGCAACTGCGCGACGGCCTCCGCGGACTCCGGCTTCACGGTGTCGGCGACGGTCAGCACGGCCGCAGCCACCCCGTCCACGGCCACGAACATGGGGGTCTGTCCGCCCGCCGCGGCACGGTCCGCCGCGCCGGTCAGGGCGGTGACGTCCACCCCGCGCTGTGCCATCAGCGCCCGGTTGCCGACCAGCACGGTCCGGCCCGCGACGTCGGCATCGATGCCGTGCCCCGGAATGGCGTCGAAGGATTCCAGCGGCGGCACGGTCAGCCCGCGATCCCTCGCGGCCGTCACGATCGCCTGCCCGACCGGGTGTTCGCTGCCGGCCTCGGCCGCCGCCACCAGCGCCAGCACCTCGTCCCGGCCCCACCCGCCGGCGGTGTGAACCGCGGTGAGGGCGGGCCGGCCGCGGGTGATGGTGCCGGTCTTGTCCAGCACCACCGCGGTGACCCGGCGGGCGGTCTCGAGCGCGTCGCCGTTGCCGATCAGGATGCCCAGCTCGGCGGCCCGGCCGGTACCGACCATCACGGCGGTGGGGGTGGCCAGGCCGAGCGCGCAGGGGCAGGCGATGATCAGCACCGCGATGGTGGTGGTGATCGCCATGGTCAGCCGGCCGGTGTCCGGGCCGAACACCGCCCAGGCGACGAACGTGGCGGCG
>DASSTH010000412.1:0-9298 GCA_035708025.1 Nakamurella sp.
GCCATCCCCGCCGGCCCACATCACGGCACCGCCGATGTGCACATCGTCCAGCCCGGTCGGGCCCCAGCCGGGACGGGACGCGACGAAACCGGGGAAGGGGTCGGAGCCGGCCATCATCAGGGACACGCCCACCCCTGCATCCACGACCATCGAGACGAACAGCACGCCCAGCCGCACGGGATAGGGCGGATCCCACCGGATCGGCTCGTGCACCAGCAGGATCTGCAGCAACAGGTAACCGCTGACCAGGTAGAGCGCCACCTCCAGGGAGTGCATCCACATGTGCGCGGGCATCAACTGCATGTACCGCGTCAAGTGCGTGCCCACCAGCACCGCGGTGTACAGCGCCAGCGCCGTCACCGGATGGGTGACCAGGCCGACCGGGCGCGACCGGCGCAGCGCCCGGACCCACCGCTGCCCGGCCGGCCCACAGCCGTTCAGCAGCGAGATCGGGTGCCCCAGCACCAGCAACGCCGGCACTACGGTGATCAGCAGTAGGTGCTGCACCATGTGCATCCAGAACAGCACATGGCTGTAGGCGCCGACGGCGCTGTCGGTGGAGATCACCAGCAGCACGACACCGGCGGCGAACCACGCGCTGCGACCCACGGGCCAGCGGGCGCCCCTGCGGCGCACCGCGAGCACGCCGGCCAGATACCCGAGGGCGGCCAGCACGGCGACGGTCGTGCCCACGGGTTCGACGATCCAGCGGGACAACGCGGTCCACGCGGTCAATGGTGGGAGCGGATCGGTCACACGGTTGAACGGGGAGCGGATGCCGGCATGGGCCCCAGTGTGCTCCGCGGGATGTGAAGACAGCGCTTCGTCCTACGGTGGGAACGGACCGCGAACCGTCACCAGCCGAAGGAGCCGGACCGTCCTCTGCCCACCCAGCCGATCCGTCCACGGCGGACGGACCCCATTCCCGCGGCGCCGATGGCGTGCCGTCGCCGTGGTCGCGATCCTCGCGACGGTGACGCTGCTGGCCGGCTGTGGAACGGGCCCGGCGCCGGCACCGCCGGATGCCGGCGGTACCCCGCTCGACCATCCGCTGCCCGCCTCGATCGAGACGCTGCCTCTGGTGGACAGTGCCGGGCATCCCACCGACCTGGCCGCCTACCGCGGCAAGGTGGTCGTGCTGTCGGACATGATGACGCTGTGCCAGGAGTCCTGCCCGCTGGACACCGCCAACATCGTGGCGACGGCACGCCAGGTGCAGCGGGCCGGGCTGGGCGACCAGGTCGAGTTCCTCAGCGTGACCATCGATCCGGTTCGGGACAGTACGTCACGGTTGGCGGCGTACCGCGCACTGTTCGCGCCGGCTCCGGCCGACTGGGCGGTGCTCGGCGGGACCCGTGCCGACCTCGCACGGCTGTGGAAATATCTCGGCCTGTACTACCAGCGGGCACCCGAGGTCTCCCCACCGGCGCGCGACTGGCTGACCGGGAAGCCGCTGACCTACGACATCTCACACGCCGACATGGTCTTCTTCTTCGGCACCGGCGGTGACGAGCGGTACACCATGGACGGCACGGCGCATGTGGCAGCGGCGGACCAGATGCCGGGAACCCTGCGCCGGTTCCTGTCCGCGACGGGACGGCAGAACCTGGCCCACCCGGGGTTCGGGTCCTGGACCGTGGACCAGGCGCTGCAGGCGATCGGCTGGCTCGCGGGCCGACGGATCGGCACTGCACCGCCTCCCGGTGGCGAGTCCCGCACCGCCGGATGAGCCGCGGTCGTTAGGCTGGCCGGACGGACGCCCAGCGTCGAGCGCCCGTATGCTCTCCGGCGACTGGAACGATTCAGTCGTCGTGACTGACCTTGCGGAAAGGACGCGCCCGTGGCGGCTATCGAACTGATCGGGGCTCGCGAGATCCTGGACTCCCGGGGCAACCCCACCGTGGAGGTGGAGGTCGCCCTCGAGGACGGATCGCTGGCCAGGGCGGCGGTGCCGTCCGGGGCCTCCACCGGGGAGCACGAGGCGGTCGAGCTGCGCGACGGCGATCCGGCCCGCTACGGCGGCAAGGGCGTGCAGAACGCCGTGGAGGCGGTGCTGGAGGAGATCGGCCCGGCGTTGATCGGATACGACGCCACCGAACAGCGGGTGATCGACAGCAAGTTGATCGAGGTGGACGGCACGCCGGACAAATCCCGGCTGGGCGCCAACGCCATCCTCGGGGTCTCGCTCGCCGTGGCGCGCGCGGCCGCCGAATCCGCCGACCTGGATCTGTTCCGCTACCTGGGCGGTCCGAACGCGCACCTGCTGCCGGTGCCGATGATGAACATCCTCAACGGAGGGGCGCACGCGGACACCGCGGTGGACGTGCAGGAGTTCATGATCGCTCCGATCGGCGCTCCCACCTTCCGGGAGGCGCTGCGCTGGGGAGCGGAGACCTACCACGCGCTGAAGGGCGTGCTCAAGGCCAAGGGCCTGGCCACCGGCCTGGGCGACGAGGGTGGCTTCGCCCCCTCGCTCGACTCCAACCGGGCGGCGCTGGACCTGATCGCCGAGGCGGTCGGCAAGGCCGGCTACACCCTCGGCACGGACATCGCGCTGGCCCTGGACGTCGCGGCCACCGAGTTCTACACGCCCGACAACTCCGGCGGCTCCTACCGCTTCGAGGGCGTCGCCAAGAGCTCCGCCCAGATGACCGCCTACTACGCCGACCTGCTGGCCAACTACCCGATCGTGTCTCTGGAGGACCCGCTCGCCGAGGACGACTGGGACGGCTGGATCGCGCTGACCGCGCAGCTCGGCGAGGCGGTGCAGGTGGTCGGTGACGACCTGTTCGTCACCAACCCGGACCGGTTGGAGGAGGGCATCGCCCGGGGCGCGGCGAACGCGTTGCTGGTGAAGGTCAACCAGATCGGCACGCTGTCCGAGACGCTGGACGCCGTCACGCTCGCGCACTCCTCGGGCTACCGCTGCATGATGAGCCACCGGTCCGGCGAGACCGAGGACACCACGATCGCGGACCTGGCGGTCGCCACCGGCTGCGGCCAGATGAAGACCGGCGCACCCGCGCGGTCGGAGCGGGTGGCGAAGTACAACCAACTGCTGCGCATCGAGGAGAACCTCGGCGATGCGGCCCGCTACCTGGGTGAACTGGCCTTCCCGCGGTTCACCGTGGGGCAGCAGGCGTGACACCGGGCGCCCACCGCGGTGCCGGCCCCGCCGGCCGCCTTCCGGGTCCGGTGCGGTGAGATCGCGCCGCGACCGCCGCAGCGGGCCGGCCGCCCGGGGCTCGGCCGCGCGCTCGCGCGCGACCCGCGCCAGGTCCGCCCGGCGGGCCGTTCCGGCCACCCGGCTGCCCGCCGGCCCGGGGATCGCGCGGCCGACGGCGGGCAGGCCGCGGACGGCGCCCGCGGCGTCGGCGGGCACCGCGCGACGCGCCACCCGCTCGGTGGCGCCGCAGGCGGGACAGCGCCGGCGTGCGGCGGCGATCGTGCTGTCCCCGCTCACCCGGCAGATCGCCGCGCTGGGACTGGCGCTGTGCGCGGTGGCGCTGTCGCTGGCCTACCCGCTGCGCAACTACCTGGAGCAGCAGGCGGCCGAGCAGGCGGCGGTGGCCGAACAGCATGATCTGGAGCGGCAGATCGCCGACCTGAAGGCACAGCAGGCCGCGTTGCAGGATCCGGCGTACATCAAGTCGGAGGCGAAGCGACGGCTGCAGTACGTCAGCCCGGGCGACACCGTCTACGTGGTGGAGGTGCCGGCCGCGGCGTCCTCGTCACCGGCGATTCCGGGCGGTGCCGCCGGGACCGGTTCGGACGGCACCGCGGGATCCGGCGGGGCGAAGGGCCCCGGCACGAACGGCAGTGACGGCACGAACGGGACCGGCGCCGCTCCGAGCAGCCCGGCAGCCAGCCAGCCCTGGTACGCGGCCATGTGGGACACGCTCGAACATGGCGGCGGATCCGGCGCCGGTGGCCGGTGACGGCGTACCCGCCGGTCGGTCCCGATGTCCTCGTTCGGTGAGCCGGTGTCGCTGACCCCGTTCACCCCGGCGGACGCCGAGGCCTTCGCCCGGGAGATGGGGCGGCCGGCCAGGGGGGTGCTGGCGGTGGCCTACCGCTGCGATCACGGGATCCCGGCGGTGCTGCAGACGGCGCCCCGGCTGCCCGACGGCACGCCGTTCCCGACCATGTTCTACCTGTGCTGCTCGGCGTTGACCTCCGCGGTCAGCCGGATGGAGTCCGCCGGCGTGATGCGGGAGATGACCGAGCGACTGGCCGGGGACCAGGACCTGGCCGAGCGCTACCGTCGGGCGCACCTGGCATACCTGGCCGTCCGTAACGCCGTGGACGACCTGGGGATCCCGGTGAGCGCGGGCGGCATGCCGGACCGGGTCAAGTGCCTGCACGTGCTGGTGGCGCACGCGCTGGCGACCGGGCGGGGGGTCAACCCGTTGGGCGACGAGGCGGTCGATGCGCTCGGGGAGTACCTGCGCGGCGAGCCGCCCTGCGCCCGCCTGCCCTGACCCCTCGCCGCGGTACGTCCGCCAGGTGTGCCCGCGGCCGCCGGTTCTGACCCGCCTGTCGCGCGGGCCCGCTGCCCAGCACGGGTTCGAAGCACCCTAGGGCGCGGCGGGTTGCCGAAGGCCCGGCGCGGGTACGGGCCCAACGGACGCTTCGACCGATCGGCAACCGGAACGGGATGTGAGGCAATGTTCACCAACCTGCTGCGCGGCGCCGCCGCCGGAGCCGCCGCCACCACCGTGCTGAACGCGGTGACCTACCTGGACATGGCCTGGCGCGCCCGACCCGCCAGCGACCTGCCGCAACAGGCGGTCGACGAGCTGGCGCGGCGCGCCGGGAAGCCGGTGCCGGGGGAGGGCGAGCAGCGGCAGCACCGCCTGGAGGGGTTGGGGCCGCTGGCCGGGATTGGCACCGGGATCGGCATCGGGATGGCCGCCGGCCTGCTGCGTCCCATCGTCACCCGGCTGCCCCTGCTGTTCGGTGCGACGCTGCTGGGCGGCGCCGCGATGGCCGCCTCCGACGTGCCGATGGCCAAACTGGGGTTGGCCGACCCGTCGAAGTGGTCGGGCCAACAATGGGCGACCGACGTGGCGCCGCATCTGGCCTACGGACTGACCGCGGCGGCGGTGCTGCGTTCCTGGCCGCGCCGCAAGGATCTCGTCACCGACTGACCCGCCGCCCCGGGCGGTCATTACGTCATGCACAGTGCGCGTTATTACGCGCGGTCCTGAAGGACGCAACGGGCGAACCGGTACGCCGGACTCATCCGGCGATGCGTTCGCGCACCTGCTCGCCGACCCGGAACATGGCCGCCAGCACCGGGTCCCGGTCGCCGTCGTCGAAGGTCGCGAGCACCGCGTAGGCCACCGCACCGCCCGGACCGCTCGCCACCCCGACGTCGGCCCGCACGCCGGTCATCGTGCCGGTCTTGTGCGCCAGGGTCAGCCCGCGATCCGGCTCGGTGTGCGCCAGCGGGTCCATGCCCAGCGCGCCGGCCGCCATCGAGGTGTCGGTGTCCAGCGCGAGCCAGTCCAGCACCTGCCGGGAGACCGCCTTGGACCGGACCTGTCCCCGGTGCAGGGCCGACATCAGCCAGGACAGCTCGGCGGCCGTGCCCACCGACAGCGCCGGGGGATCGGACGGCCGACGCACGTCCCGCACCCGGTCCAACAGCGCGGTGTGCTGCAGGCCGGTGGTCCGGCCGCGCTCGGTCACCGACACCAGCCCGACCCGGCGCAGCAGCACGTTGGTCGCCAGGTTGTCGCTCACCGCGCCGACCAGCACCGCCAGGTCGCCGGCCGGCAGCGCCTCGGACCGCAGGTGCTGCCACAGCCCGGAGTCGGCGACGGTGTCCTCCGGCGTGCGCTGCAGCAGCTCGTCGCGGGACAGCCGCCCGTCGGCGAATCGCACCGCCACCTCCGCCAGCAGGATGATCTTGCCGATGGACGCGGTGGCGTGCACCAGCTGCGCGTCCTGATCCACCAGAACATCCCCGGTCCCGGCGTCCCGCAGGCTCACCGAGACCCGCGGGGACCCCGGGCGGGGGACGGGCAGCGCGATGGTCACGCTGGGAGCCTAGTGAGCGGCCCGCCCGCGGCCCCGTCACCGGCCCCGAGTTGTCCCTCGCACATCGGGTATGCCACCGTCATAGCCGTAGCAGCGTCCGGGCGCACGGTGCCCGGCGTCGAGGTCCCTCCTGGTTTCCACGACACCCTGCGAAGGATGTGCCGATGCCCAAGCTCAAGCCAAAGGAGAAGGCGTACTACGCGCACTTCGCCACGGCGGCGCACGCGGCGGCCTCGGCGGCCGAGATCGTGGCCGGCCTGGGCCGCAAGTCCACCGACCGGAGTGGCGCCGCCGAGCAGCTGTCCGCGCTGGCGCGGCTGGCGGACGACGAGTACCAGTCCGTGCTCGACGCGCTGCACGCCAGCTTCGTCACACCCTTCGACCGCACGGAGATCCAGGCGCTGTCCCGCGGCCTGTCGAGTGCCGTGCGTCACCTGGAGTCGGCCGGCGCGCTGGTGCACCTGCTGGACCCCCCGGACCTGCCGGGGGAGTACAAGACGGTGACGAAGCTGCTGCAGGACGCCGCCACCGCCACCGAGGAGACCATCGGCAAGCTGCGCAAGCTCAAGGGCATCAAGCAGTACCACGCCACCGTGCGACGGCTGGCCGCGGACGCCGAGTTCAGCCGCCGGCTGCTGCTGGTGCGGCTGACCAGCGGGGAGGTCGACCCGCTGGACGCCGTGGAGATCCGCGCCGTGTCCGACGAACTGAACGCCGCGGTGTGCTCCTTCCTGGACGTGGCGGAGGTCGTCGAGACCGTGCTGATCACCGAGGGCTGAGGAGCCGCTTCCGATGACCGCCTTGGTGATCTCGGTGGCGCTTGCGCTCGTCTTCACCTTCACCAACGGCTTCCACGACGCGGCCAACGCGATCGCGGTGTCCATCGCCACCAGGGCGCTCAAGCCCGCGCTGGCACTGACCATCGCCGCCCTGGGCAACCTGATCGGGTCGTTCTTCGGCGCCAAGGTGGCCGCCACGGTGGGCGGCGGCATCATCGCGCTGCCGACGGACAGCGGGGTGATGCTGGTGGTGGGGGCCGCCCTGGTCGGCGCGATCGGCTGGAACCTGCTGACCTGGCGTTTCGGGTTGCCGTCCTCCTCCTCGCACGCGCTGATCGGCGGCATGGTGGGCGCCACCCTGCCGGCCGGGATGACGGTGCTGTGGGACGGCGTGGTGACCAAGGTGCTGGTTCCGATGGTGCTGTCCCCGGTGGTGGGCTTCATCGCCGGCTACCTGGTGATGCTGGCGCTCATGTGGACGTTCCGGCGGGTGCCGCCCACCAGAGTGCGGCACGGGTTCCGGATGGCCCAGGCCGGCTCGGCCACGGCGATGGCGTTCGGCCACGGGATGCAGGACGCCGCCAAGACCATGGGCATCGTGGTGCTCGCCCTGAACGTCGCCGGCGTGCATTCCGGGCAGAGCATCCCCCTGTGGGTGTACCTGTCCTGCGCCGGCGTGCTGTCCATCGGCACCGCCGCGGGCGGTTCCCGGATCATGAAGACGTTGGGCACCAAGGTCACCGCGCTGGACCCCCCGCAGGGCTTCGCCGCGGAGCTGACCGGTTCGGCGGTGCTGTACGGCGCGGCCATCGGCTTCGGCGCACCGATCTCGACCACGCACGCCATCTCCGCCGCGATCATGGGGGTCGGTGCCACCCGCCGGCTGTCCGCGGTGAACTGGAAGGTCGCGGTCAACATGGTCAAGGCCTGGGTGTTCACCTTCCCCGGGGCCGGCCTGCTGGCCGCCGCCTGCTGGGGGCTGGGCACGCTGATCTTCTGAGCGGACGGCGGCGACGGCGCAGCGTGCTCGGCACCGTCCGCCGCCAGCCCGTCGGGACACCCGACCCGGTGGAATGTGGTGGGGTCGTACGCCGGGCGGCCGGATTGGCGGTTCCCGCGGGCGACGGGTAGAGTTGACCGCTGGCGCGCGTGTCGCGCTGGTTTGCTGTGGCCGCGAACCGGCGCCGACTCCCTCGACGCGACACCCATGACGCTACCGACCCCGGCGGTCGGCACGTCACGGCTGCCCGGCCCTCCCCGGAGGGGCGGCGGCCCGCGGTGACACGACCGACGAGCAGATTGCGGAGGATATGGCCAAGAAGGATGGGGCCATCGAGGTGGAGGGCCGCGTGGTCGAGCCCCTGCCCAACGCGATGTTCCGCGTTGAGCTGGAGAACGGACACCGGGTGCTCGCCCACATCAGCGGCAAGATGCGGCAGAACTACATCCGCATCCTGCCGGAGGATCGCGTGGTCGTGGAGCTCTCGCCCTACGACCTGTCCCGCGGCCGCATCGTCTACCGCTACAAGTAGCAGCCCGGCCGGGCCGCTGCGGGCCTCGCCCGCTCGCCCCGGCCGCCCAGCACACCACGCCACCCAGCACAGCGCGCCACCAGCAACCAGCGGCGGCCACCGGGTCACCGGCCGGCACCAGGAGAGAGCGATGAAGGTCCAGCCCAGCGTCAAGAAGATCTGCGACAAGTGCAAGGTCATCCGCCGGCACAGCCGCGTCATGGTCATCTGCGACAACCCCCGTCACAAGCAGCGCCAAGGCTGATGTGACGTCGTGCCGGGCATCCGCCGAGCGATCGGCCGGCCCGGCCAGCACCACCCCCCTTCGCGTCACCACCCGCCACCTGTGGCGGGCCACCCCCGGTCGGAGGCCGGGGCCCGGCCGGGATCCGGTCGGGACGGGACGCGACCGACACCTCCGGCCCACAGAAGGAGAGCGCGCCACATGGCACGACTCGTCGGAGTGGACCTCCCCCGCGACAAGCGGATGGAGGTCGCACTGACCTACATCTACGGGATCGGGCGCACCCGCTCCCTGGCACTGCTCAAGGCCACCGGCATCAGCCCGGACCTGCGCAGCAAGGACCTGACGGACGAGCAGGTCGTCCAGCTGCGCGACGCCATCGAGGCGAACGAGTACAAGATCGAGGGTGACCTGCGCCGCGAGGTGCAGGCGGACATCCGCCGCAAGATGGAGATCGGCTCGTACCAGGGCATCCGTCACCGCCGGCACCTGCCGGTCCGCGGCCAGCGCACCAAGACCAACGCGCGCACCCGCAAGGGCCCCAAGAAGACCATCGCCGGCAAGAAGAAGGCCAGGTAATCACGCATGCCCCCGAAGACTCGCCAGGCCGCCGGTGCCGTCAAGAAGGTCCGGCGCAAGGAGAAGAAGAACATCGCGCACGGCCAGGCGCACATCAAGAGCACGTTCAACAACACGATCGTGTCGATCACCGACCCGGC
>DASSTH010000413.1:0-15823 GCA_035708025.1 Nakamurella sp.
CGCACCTCCGGGCGCCGCACCGCACCCAGCGGGTAGTTGGGGCCGGACTCGACGGCAAGCCACCCGTAGCCCGCCACCGTGCCCTGGGCGAGTGGCAGTGCGATCCGGAAGGTGCGCGGCCGGCCGGCATGGACCCCGCGCATCACCGCGAACTCGTGCGCCGTCCGGCCGGCGTCCGGTGTCACCCGGACGAATGCCAGCCCACGCCCGTTCCGCAGCAGCAGGACCGCGAAGCCGCTCCGGTGGGGTTGCGGCCGGTGATAGAGCACCATGTCGTCCCACCGGCCGACCCGGGACCGCCACTGCATCAGCAATTCCGACCAGGCCTCGGGTTCCAGCGGCGCTCGGAAACCCGTCTGCCGGCCGGGCAGCACGATTGGCCCCGCGACCATCACCGCCGCGCACGTCGCCCGCTGCAGCGCGACCGAGACCGGTTTGCAGGCCGGATGCATCGACAGGCCGGCAACCGCCGCCCGCCGCCCGGCCAACGGGATCCAGATGTGGCCCATCCCGAACGGGCTGATGCCCGGCCGGTCTCCGGACCGCTCGGGGAGGGCCGTCAGCGCCATGGCAGCGACCGGCCGAGCAGGTCCTCCAGTTCGCGAACGTCCGGGTCGAACAGGGTGCGCAGCTCCGCTCTGATCTCGGGGTCCAGATCGGCGCCCGCCGCCGCGTTCATGTGCCGGCCAACGCCGATCCGCGGTCGCGCCACGCCCAGGAAGTCGGCGACCTGGGCGAGTGTGGCTCCGGGGTTCTCGTAGTACTCCTCGCTGATCAGCACCAGCAGCCGGTCCCGGCCGAATCGCTCCAGCCACGGACGCAGCGAGCGAGCGTACCGGCTCTGTGCCACGTAGGACTGCTGCTCGTGGGGATAGCTGCGGTAGCGCGGATCGGACCGCAGGCGCTCCTCCTCACCGGCCAGGCGCACACCTTCGGCCGCGATCGCGTCGGGGAAGGGCAGGGCCTCGGCGTTGTTCCGGCGGCGCTCCTTCCAGTGCGAGTAGCTGCGCATGACCGGATCGCGCAGGATCGCGATCAACTTGACGTCCGGCACCGTGACCGCGGCCCGCTCCGCGGCCAGCGGGTGGAACAGGTAGTACGGAGAGGCCTCCCCGACGACGACCCGGCCGGCCGTGGCCACGGCACCGCGTCGCCGCGCCCACTGACTCGGTAGATGTGAGCGGTACCAGGCCTCGCCGCGGAAGTAGTTGCTGTCGAAGAAGTGGGTTCCCTTGGTCTCGTTCGCCTTCGGCAGCCAGCGCGCCGACGGGAAGAGGGTGAGGACGCTTGGAATGGTGAGGATGTCGTAGTACAGCGACGTCGTGCCACCCCGCTTGGCGCCGATCACCAGGAAGTCCGGATCGGGCCGGTAGCGGGCCGTGGCGGCCCCCAGCAGTCGGAACGCACTGCTGCCCATCCGCTTGACCGCCCGGTCCACGTTCTCCGTCAGCGAGCCGGGCCGGTCATCCCGGGGCGACGACCACCACTCCGGTCGTATCAGGAAGTGCGCAGGTCCGGCGGCCTCGCTGTCCTTCGGCACAATCGACATCAGTACGCTCCCGACGAGGAGAAGACCGCCTTCACGGTCTTCCACAGAATCACCAGATCGGCGGTAAGGGACCAGTTCTCCACGTAATACACATCGAGCCGGACGGTGTCGTCCCAGGTCAGGTCCGATCGGCCGGACACCTGCCACAGCCCGGTCATGCCCGGTTTCACCAGCAGCCTGCGCCGGGCGTCGTCGCCATAGAGTTCGACCTCGCTGACCAGTGGTGGGCGCGGTCCCACCAGGCTCATGGATCCGCGGATGACGTTGAGCAGTTGGGGCAACTCGTCGATGCTGTACCGGCGCAGCACCCGGCCGACACCGGTGACCCGCGGATCGTTCTTGATCTTGAACATGACGTCGTTCCCGGCATCCCGCCGCTGCTGGGTCAGTTCCGACAGGCGGGCCTCGGCGTCGGTCACCATCGACCGGAACTTGATCATGTTGAACCGCTTGCCATGCAGGCCGGCTCGTTGCTGGCGGAAGAACACCGGGCCGGGCCCGCTCAGCTTGACCGCGATCGCGGTCGCCAGCAACACGGGTAGCAACACCACCAGCAAGACGGCGGCGCCCACCATGTCGAAGGTGCGCTTCAGCATGTGGTTGGCCTGGTGGTACGTCGGCCGGTCCACGTGGATGAGCGGAAGTCCGGCGACCGGTTGGGTGTGCACCCTGGGCCCGGCGATGTTGGTCAGCGCGGGCGCCAGCATGAGCTCGGTGTCGGAACTCTCGATCTGCCAGCCCAATCGACGCACCGCCGTGGAACCGAAGGCGCTGCTCGCCGTGACGGCGATCGCATCGGCCCCCACCCGTCGAGCCGCCTCGGTGATCTCGCTGAGGTCGCCGGCCACCGGGACGTCGGCGGTGCTGGTGCCCGCCGGAACGCATGCGGCGACCACGGTGTAGCCGCACAGTGGTGATCTGGCGAGGTTCTGGGTGAGGTCGTTCACCGCGCGCGCGTCACCCACCGCCAGCACCTTGGTCATCATCGCGCCCGAGGAACGCATCCGGTGCAGCCAGCGTCGCCAGCCGAACCGGCCGGCCACCAAGGCCGCCAGGCCCGCCGGCATCATGATCAGCAGGTAGGCCCGGGGCAGGGCCAGGTCGAACACGAACGAACAGATCGCGGCCACACCGAACACGGCGAAGGTCGCCTGCATCACGCGGGTGTACTCGGTGGGACCCTGACCGGCCAGCCGAGGGTGCCGGCTGCCGGAGACCTGGACGGCCAACAGCCACAGGGCGCACAGGCCGACGGTCAAGGCGAGGAACCCTGGACGCAGTGGGTGCCGGGACAACCGCGAGTTCAGTTCACCGATGTGGACCACGTGAGCGCCCACGGCGGCCCACAGGACCGCAAGCCAGTCGGTCACCGCCAGTCGCCTGGCATAGCGGAATCCCCAGGACTGCGCGGCACCGGACGACGATGATCGGCGGGCGTCGTCCGGTCCCAGCGCCATTGCCATCGATGCCGGCAGATCACCGGCCATAGCGCGCCCTCGATCGTCGGGTCTCGACATTCGTGCGCTGCGGGTCATCATGACCGCGCAGCGGTGCTCTGAACGCCATCGGATTCTCCTTACATCCAGCAATGCAGGGAGGGTGAAGCGGACAGTCACATCGACGTCATACGCCGGATTGCCACTAGCTTTATGAGCCTCATATGCGGCAGAAAAGTACTTGCCGTCATGCGCAATTCAGTTGTCTGACGTTGGCATCACGCTCACCTGCGAAATGGCATCGACCACCCGCCCGTGCCGCACGGCGCGGTGACGGCAAATTCCGCGCTGATCCAGTGGCCGGCGGAAAGGATCACCGGGGGTCACCCGCCGCGCCCGACACCGCGGACTCCGGGGGTGCACCGGCCCCGGCGTCCCCGTTCGACACTGCCGTATACCGGCGGTGGTCCGTCGGATCGGTTGCACCGCGCCGGATCACCGTGTCGCGAAGCCGCGTGGCCGCCTCGTCCAGGTCCTCCAACCCGTATCCCTCGTACGCAAGATAGGCGTCGACGCTTTTGTTCGGTGCCGCGTTGAAGACCAGGCCCAGGACGCGCGCATCGACCGATCGCAAGGAATTCAACGCGGACCCGATCTGATGACGCTTGGCATGCCCGTACCGCACCACCAGCAGCGCACCGTCGGCGAAAGCGGACGCCACAGCACCGTCGGTGACGGGCAGCAACGGCGGAGTGTCGATCAGGATGACGTCGAACATTCCCCGGAGTTTTCCGATCAGCTCCACCATCGGCTGGCTGCCGAGCAATTCCGACGGATTCGGCGGAACGGTACCGCTGGTCAGGACGGTCAGCCCGCCGGCTGCCCACGGCTGCAGCACGTCGGTCAACTCCACCTGATCCGCCAGCACGTTCGTCAGTCCCGCACCGCCACCGAGGCCGAGATACTCGGCGATCCGAGGCCGCCGCAGATCGCCATCCAGCACCAGCACCCGCCGCCCTGCCTCAGCGAACGTGATGCCCAGGTTGAGCACCGTGGTGGTCTTGCCCTCCGAATTCGTCGCGGAGGTGACGACCAGCACCTTGGCCGGCTGGGCGACATCCATGAACACCACGTTCGTCCTCAGCTGGCGGAACGACTCCGCCCTGGTGGACCGGGCGTGCCGGTGCAGGATCAGCGGCGACTTCTTCGCCGCCGGATCCCGGCCGATCTGGGCCAGCACCGGTGCGTTTCCGACGCGGCGCAAGGTCTCGGCGGAGCGGACCGTGGTATCCAGGATCTCGCGCAGGCAGGCGGCCAGCACGCCGAGAACCAGACCGATCAGGATGCCTACCCCGAGGTCCAGCTTCTTCTGCGGCGACACCGGTGCGGGATTCAGCGTCGGACCCGAGGTCACCTCCAATCGCACGGTGGGGTCGATCGTCTCGACCATCTTGACGAACTGGGTGGACACCGAGTTCGCGATCTCCAGCGACCGGCTGCGCGAGGTATCAGTGACCTTGGCGGTCAACAGCACGGTGTTGAGATCCGACTTGGCGCTGATGGACGAGATCACCCGGTTGACCGGGACGTCCAGGCCGGTGTCCGCGATGACCATCTTCGCCAGCCGCTCACTGGACAGCAATCCCATGTAGGTGGTGACACGCTGTTGGGCGTATTGCGCACTCTGCAACGGGTTTGCCTGCGTGGAGGCTGACGTGTTGACGAAGAAGGTGACCGAGCTGGCGTAGGCCGGAGGCGTGATGACGATCAATCCGATCGCGCCGCACGCCCCGAGGACCGTCGTCACCACCACGATCCACCAATTCTTGCGAACCGACTTCAAGAAAGTTCGAAGGTCCACATCTGCCGTCCTTATGATGATGTGCCGCCCGGTGTGGCGACCTCTGGGTACTGGGGAATCTCTGTTGTGGCTCGGTGTCCGGATCGGTGCTAGCGCCCGAACCAGGCGGCTCGTACGGCGGACCCGGTCGCCAGGGCATCGGTCAAGGACCGCGCCCGTAGCCCGCGTGACTGGTATTCGTTCAAGACCCGATGCACCAGGTTTTTCCGGTCGACCTGCGGCGCCGGGCCGTCATCCGCACCGTCGGTGCGGTCGGCGAACCCGTCGTGCGCGAGCACGATGGACCCACGCGTTGCGCGTGCGGCGGATTCCAGGCGCTCGCCATCGGAGACGTGACGCGAATCGCGAGTGGACGCGCTCCACATCACCGGTACCAGGCCGGCGCGTCGAACCGCGTGCCACGATCGCAGGGTCTGGCGCCCATACGGCGGCCGGATCCAGCGCACCGGTCGATCGGCCCGATCCTCGAGTTCGGCCCGGGCGTCTCGGGTACGGGTGCAGATCTCCCGATACGCCAGTCCGGTCAGGCTACGGTGATCCGGTCCGTGCAGGGCGATCTCATGTCCGGCGGCGACGATGTCCGCCAGCAGACCCGGATGCCGGCGAACCCGGCTCAGCAGGACGAAGAAGGTCGCCGACGCCCGGTGCCCGGCCAGCACGTTCAGCACCGCGTCGGTGCCGCCCGGCTGGGGGCCGTCATCGAAGGTCATCACGACGACCGGATCGCTGGTCGCCACCTCGACGACCGAACCCACGATGGCCAGATGACGGCGCGCCGCGCGCAGCAGGCGCCGTCCGGACGGTGGTGCCGCCTGGGTGCCGGCGCCGACTGCGCTGACGCCCGCTGCGCTGGAATCGGCATCGATCGATGCCATCAGAACCACCCCTTCCGGGAACGACGCGCATACTCCTGAAAGGTGAATCCCACCGCCGCGGAGACCATCCCGACACCACGGAAGGTCGTTCGCAGGCCTCGAGCCTGATGCCGCTGGGAGCGCACCAGCAGGCCGTACCCGGAGCGTGCCGAACCCGCGAGCGCGCGGACGACACCGGCTGCCAGCAGCTTGCCGCGCACCCGGATGCGATGGCCGGCATCGGGCGCGAGCAGCACGTCGACGACGGCATGAGTGTTGCCGTGACTCCAGGACCGCTGCAGCACCCAGCGCCGGGTCATGCGGTCGACGGCGATCCGATGGGTGACGACGGAACCGGCGCAGCGCACGATCCGTCCGCCCTGGCCGGCCAGCGCCCGGGTGAGCATGGTGTCCTCGCCACCGCTGAGGCCTAACCGATCGTCGAATCGCAGTCCGCGGCTGCGCAATTGGTGCAGGTCGAGCAGTAGGTTCCCAGTCGCCGCGGCAGTCAGCTGGGCCCCGTCGGGAGCGTCGAACCGGGCGAAGAAGTGCCCGGCGGCGATCCACGGATCGAGCGGGCCGTCGAACTGCGCGACGACGCGACCGTAGACGGCGGCCGGGCGGTCCACCAGGTAGGTGTCCAGCAGCGCCCGTAGCCAGCCGGGATGCGGATACTCGTCGTCATCGATACATACCAGTAGGTCGGACCGGCCACACTCGTCGAGCATCCGGTTACGCGCGGCGGAGATTCCCGGGCGGGCCTCGACGACGTACCGCACCACGGGCGAGCCAAGTCCGGCGATCGCGGCGGCGGCGCTGCCCGCCGGATCGTTGTCCACCACCAGGACATCCACCGTCGGCCCGCCACCGGGGCTGGGCAATTGCTCGATCTGTTGCAGAACGGTGGAGACCGTCCTGGCCACCTGCTCGGGGCGGTGGAAGGTGGGAATACCCACCGTCACCTTGATCGGGAGCACGGTGTGCGGCTGGATCGCCAGCGGAGTGTCCGACAGCAGGCTTGTCATCGCGTCATCCCCGTGCGTACTCGGATCGGACCCGGCCGACGGCGCCGGTGATCATCCCGTAGCCACTCGCCAGCGAACACTCGCCACGGGCCCGCAGTCGTGGGCCGCCGACCAGCAGGCCGAGCGCGGTCGCGCCGGCCCCACGCGCCATCCGCACCATCCCGCGGATCACCAGGTCACACCGCTCGGCGAGCCGCGATCGCGGGCTGCCAGCGAGCAGCAGATGTACCCGGCTCCAATCGTTGCTCGTTCTGATGGTCCGGCCGATCACCCACCGGCGTGTGGTCCGCTGTGCGGGGACGACCTCCGTCACCTCCGCCTCGTCGCACCAGCGGATGTCGGCGCCCCGCGACACCATGGCGTGGGTCAACATCGTGTCGCTGCCGCCGGTCAGGCCGAACCGTTCGTCGAACCGAAGTCCGGAACGGGTCAACCAACGAACGTCCAGCAGCAGGTTGTTGGTGGCGGCGCCGCGCCGCAGGCTGCCGGTGGCGGCGCGCTGCCGGTCGAAGACCCCGCTGCCCGTCACCCAGGTGTCCGGCGCGGTCTCGAACACCGACACCACCGGCCCGGCCACCGCCGCACATCCCCAGGTCTGCCAGGAGTTCACCAGGGTGGCCAACCAGCCCGGCTCGGGGATCTCGTCATCGTCGATGAACACGACGGCGTCCTCGCCTTGACACTCGGCCAGGGCCCGGTTGCGGGCCGCGGCGATGCCCGGCGCCGGCTCGTGGGTGTATCGGACACATTCCGCCGGGTAGCTTCGGACCAGGTCCGCCGCTTCCGGAATCGGATTGTTGTCGATCACCAAAAGCCTTGCCGTGAAACCGCATCGCTGGACCTGACCGGTCAATTCGTCCAGCACCGGGCGCAGCCGCTCGGTGCGTCGGAACGTGGCGACGGCCACCGTGACACGCGGTGGCAACTCGCCGGGGTCGGCGAGGACGGCGGTCGCGGGCTCCATGCCCTCCGGCGTGGGGCGAACCATCACTGTGCTGTCGACGGGCACTGTCTCTGATCGTCCAATCTCTCTCGGCTGCTGGTGTTCGGATTCAGGTGGCCGTCCGGGCCACTGCCCGGCGGACGATGCCGGCGATGGCGGCCATCTCGCCGCGCTGCCGGCGCGACAATGCGCTGAGCGCGGCGAGGTAACCGGCCACGGCCACGACGCCGGCGAGGCAGGCGGCCGCAGGATTGTCGAAGGCGAGGCTGCCGGCGAACGCGGCCAGGCCGGCTGGCGCCGTCAGCTGAAGCAGCGAACGAAGTGCTTGCTGCAGCAGGGGTCTGGCGTCCAGGCTCGCCGCGTGGGCGAGTTGCCGTAGCGAGACCAGCCAGTACAGCAGGAAGGCCACGCTGTGGCCGGTGGCGACGCCGACCGGTCCCCATGGCAGCCCGGCGAGGATGAGGCCGATCATGAACGGTCGGGTGATCAGGTACAGCCGCAGCTGTTGTGCTGTCAGGCCCAGGGACAGGAACGTCCAGTACACCACCTGGGTGTAGGCGCGGAAGATGCCGCCGACCGCGAGGACGGCGAAGACCGGGCCCACCTCGTGCCATCCCGGCCCGAAGATGATGGCCACCAGCGGCGCCGACAGCCCCGCCGCGACCGCGAATCCGGTGCCCAACAGGTAGCCGTTCGCCTGTTGCAGGCGGAGCAGATACCGGTCGAACGTCACCCTGTCGTCCCTGACCTTGGACAGCACGGACAGCACGACGTTGGTCATGGCCGTGTTCACCTGCTCCAGGGGCACCAGCAGCAACTGGTACGCCCGGCTGTAGATCCCCAGCGGCCCGGCACCCCAGGTGGCGCCGAGCGCCAGATTGTCCACGTTGTTCGTGGCGTAGCCGATCGCCTGTGTCCCCGCCACCGGCCCGCCGTACCGGAGGAACCTGCCCATCGGCACGGACCGGGTGAACCGGCCCGGACGCCAGGAGCACTGCCCGACGTTCATGGCACAGGTGACCACCACCAGGGTGACCTGCTGCAACACGATCGCCCAGTAACCAAGCCCAGCAGCCGCCGAGCCGACGGCGACTGCGACGCTGAGCAACTGCGCCACCACATCGGTGATCGCCAACGCGCGGAACTTCATGCTCCGGCTCAACTCGGCCCGGAACTGGGTGTTGGCGCCGCTCACCACCATGAGCCCGGCCAGCGCCAGCACGATCGACTGCACGCGGGGTTCCCCGTAGAACGACGCGATCGCGCCACTGCCCGCCACCGCGAGCGCCCCGCAGCCCGCACCGATCAACAGGTTGGTCCAGAACAGGTTGCTGCGTTCCTGGTCGGTGAGTTTCCGGCTCTGGATCGCGGCCGACGACAAGCCGAAGTCGCGGATGATCTCCGCGATCCCGGCCACGGTGGTGGCCATCGCCACCAAACCGAAATCTTGTGGCGCCAACAACCTGGCCAGCACGATCATCGAGCCGAACCGCAGCACGAAGCGGACCACCTGGGACAGCAACGTCACCAGGGCCCCACGGGCTCCGCTGCGCGCCAGGTCAACCATCGGTCGCCGCCACGGTCATCAGTTCGGCGGCCGGACGCCGGTTTTCGGGTTTGCCGGCGTCCTGCTGCGAGTGCGCCGGTGCCGCAGGGCGGCCCACCCGGTGCTCCACCGGCGCTTCCTGGAACAGGATGACGGCGGTGGGCAGGGCCACCACGAACAGCAGCGAGAAGTTGTCGACGTAGGCCAGCGACACCTCCAGAATGCAGGTGCCGAGCAGGGCGGCCAGATATGTCGTGGCGAACAGCCCTGCCCCGCCGGGCATCCTGGCTGCCCGCCGGGCGGCCAGGACGTACTGCCAGACCACCAGCAGGAGCAGCAGAACGCCACCGGTCACGGCGATCTGGACAGCCTGATTGTGGCCGTGGAAGACCGTACTGCCCAGATTGGCGGCGGTCGACGCGATCACCCCGTACCAGTTCGCGCCGTTCCCCACCCACGGACTGGACTGCCAGGCGTCGATGCTGACACCCCAGATGTAGCCCCGGTTGGTGAAGGCGGACGGATCGCTGGTGGTCAGCGGCAACACCACCACGGTCGCGGCGACGGCCGCCAGGGACAGCAGCGCGGCCGGTGGGCGGGAGCGTCGCGCGAGCGCCACCACCGCGGCCACCGCCGCGGCGATCGCCACCGAATAGAGCGAGGAGCGCGACGCGGTCCACACCAGGGCTATGCCGGTGCAACCCACCAGGACGGCGCGCAGCATCCGCGGACGCACCAGGAAGATCAGGGGGAGACCGACGGCGAGCGTCTGACCGAGGTTGTTCGGCTGGGTGAGGTAGCCCTCCAACATCCCCCACGGGAGGATCTGTTTATCCTCCGCGATGAAGTCACCGAAGGACGATCGGAACAGCGCGGCATCGGGCCACACCACCGCCATGAGCATGCACGAGATCGCCGTCAGCCCGACGAGAATGCCCAGGGTGCCCAGTTCCCGGATGCGCGGTCGCAATGTCCACACGGCCAACACCACCGCCGGGTAGAGCAGTACGGCCAGCAGCAGGCCGGCGTGCGAATAGGCTCCGCGGACCATCAGATACAGCCACGGGGCCAGCGCGACGGCCAGTACGCCGACCGCGCCGCTGCGCCGCGAACGAAGGCCGCCGATCACCACCACCGCACACACACCGAGGACCGCGAGGGTCAAGGCGTCCTTGCTCAGCTGTGCGGGATGGGTGTACCCAGCCGTGGCCTCGCCGGCAGCGGCGCGCACCTTGGGTGCGGTCAGGCTTTGCAGCATCCGTGGCACCACCGCCTGCGCCCAGCAGGCGATGACCAGGATCGTCATCGCCGACTGCCGCGCGCGCCGGTGCCACGGATGCATGTGCCGATCCGCTTCTACTGGGGCGGGGCCGCGACGAAGTTGTCGAAGCGGGCGACCACCGGGAAGTTACTGGATGTCCCGGAGAGGTAGGCCCATAGCCGGAATCCACCGGCCACCTGGAGGGCGGCCGTGCTGTCCGTGACGGTGTTCTGCCAATCGGCGGGTTCCGCTGATCCAACCTTCCAGACCTTCGCCGACAGCGTGGTCGGGTTGGTTCCCGTTGCTGCGAACCGGAGCCGTAGGGTGTCGCCCGCCGACACGGTCAGTCCTGCGATGTTCACCGTCCGCATGATCGTTTCGCCCGGGGTGAAGCGCGCCAGCCCGATGGCCACCGTTCCATTGGCCATCACATGGAGCTTGGCGCGGTAGTCGGTGCCGGAGGACGCGGTGCGCCGCACGCCAACTGCCGCGTAGTAGCCGTTCCCCGTGGGCGCCTTGTCGAAGGTGATGTCGACCGAGGTGTCCACATCCAGTACCGATGGCGAGGTCAGGTACGCGGACCTGTCCGCTCCCGCCGTCGGCAACGACATCAGCCCGCCGGTGCCGTCGACCGAGTAGTTGGCCGCACCAGTACTGAACGTCCACGTTCCTCCGGTATCCGCCGCACCCCAGCCACTGGCGACGGTCCGGGTGAACGAGTCGGCGGCGACCGGCGGCGCCGCGGCGCTGACCGACACCGGGACCGTGCTGGGCGCGCTGTCCGCGCCCAGGCTGTCGGTGACTATGAGTGCGATGGTGTAGTCGCCTGCCGCGGCATAGGTGTGGTTCGCGGTCGCCGTCGCGGTGGTCTGGACCGCGGATCCGTCGCCCCAATCCCAGTGGTAGCTGGACACCGTGGCACCGTCGAAGGCCGCGGACCCCGAACCGTTCGCCGACACCGACAGCGCGGACTCGGTCACGGTGAACGACGCCGTCGGGGCCCGGTGTGTCGAAGCCGTGACGTCCTTGCCGGCCGTGGCCGTTCCACCGAGGCTGTCGGTGAGGGTGAGCGTCACGGTGTACTGGCCGACAGCCGCGTAGTGATGGGTCGCCGTCACGCCCGACCCTGCGGGGGTGCCGTCACCCCAGTTCCAGGAGTAACTCAGGGTGGCGCCGTCGGAGGCGGTGGATGCGGATGCGTCGACCGAGAGGTCGGACAGGTTCATCGACGCGCTGAAGGCGGCCACCGGGTTGGCGTGCGCGGCCGTCACCGGCTTGGTGACGGGCGCGGACGCGGCGCCCGTGCTGTCGGTCACGACCAACGTGACGGTGTAGGGCCCCGGGGCGGCATACGTATGCGTGGCGGTCGGCGAGGTGGTGTCCTGCTTCGCCGATCCGTCGCCCCAGTCCCACCGGTAGCTGGACACGCTCGCCCCGTCGAATGCCTGGGACGCGGACCCGTCGGCGGATGCCGTCAGACCGGTGGCCGTCGCGGTGAGCGCCGCCGTCGGCGACTGGTGGACGGCCACCTGTTGGCTGCTGGTGCCGACCACGCCCACGTTGTCTGTCACCTTCAGGGTGATCGTGTAGCTGCCACCGGTGTCGTACGCGTGGGTGGCCGTCTTGCCGGTGGCGGTGCCGCCGTCACCGAAGTCCCAGGAGTAGCCGGTGATGGTGCGTCCGGACGCGGCCGAGGAGCCGCTCGCATCGACACTGACCGACAGGCCGGTCACCGCCTTGGTGAAGGAGGCGCTGGGGTTCGATCCGGTGCCGGCGCCGTAGTGCTGCAGCACGGCGGCGGCGCTGAGAACCGTCGGGTAGATCGCCACGTTGTCGATCTGTCCGGCGAAGAACGGCGCGCCGCTCCACGTGCTGTCGCCGCCGACCCGCCAGTACCCGCTGTAGGCCTGCGCGGCGGTCTGCGGGTTGCTCGCCACCAGTTGTCCGTCCAGGTACAGCTTCATCCCGTCCGGGCCCTGGCTGGCGACCACCTGGTGCCAGTTGCCGTCGTTGTACGAACCCGGGCTGGTCGCAACGTTCATGGACCCGGTCCACACGCCGAAATTGACGTGGCCGGCGGTATCCATGTACACGTGCCGGTCGTAGTTGCTGGACGTGCCCGAGGCCGCGTTGCCGAAGCCGACGATCTTTCCGCCGGCGGTGCTGGTGGTCTTGAACCAGGCCTCCTCGGTGTACACCGTCGGGTTGTTGACGGAGGCTTGGGCGACCACGACCCCGCTGGACCCGTCGAACTGCGGGGCCAACGAGCCCGGGATCGATCCCGCCGATCCAGGTGCCACGCCACCCTGGTAGCCGCCGTCGTTCGCGTTGCCCGACGAGTCGACAGCGGTCGCCGCACCGGCGCCCTCACCGAGTCGCCAGAACAGTGACGGGGAGTCCGCGTTGATCGCGGTGGTGTAGCCGTCGGAGACCAGGAACGTCTTGACCATGGAATCCCGGGCGCCATCGCTGTCCGTCACCGTCAGGGTGACCTGGAACGCCCCACCCGCCGTGTAGGTGTGCCCGGCGGTCGCACCACTGGCGGTGCCGCCGTCACCGAAGTCCCAGGCGTAGGACGCCAGCGGCCCTTGGTCATCCGACGAGGCACTGCCGTTCACCGACAACTGCATGCCGTTGAGCGTTCCGGTGAAGCTCGCCGTCGGCGGGCTGTTCGGCTGCTGACCGGTCGCCAGGCTGTACTGCTGGGCGACTTCCGCGGCGCTGAGCACGGTGGAGTACACCGCGACCTCGTCGATGGTGCCGGCCAGGAAGTTGCTGGTCGGCCGGTTCGGCCAGGCGTTGAGGTTATCGCCACCGATGCGCCAGAACCCGGTGTAGTTCTGTGCGGTGGTGAAGGCCGCATTCTGTACCAGCAGCGTGCCGTCCACGTACAGCTTCATGCCGTCCGGGCCTTGGGTGGCGACGACCTGGTGCCACTGGCCGTCGTTGTACGTCCCGGTAGTCGTCAGCGTTCGCAGGCCACCGCCGTTGGCGCCGAAGATCAGCCGGCCGTCGTTGGTCAGGTACACCATGCGGTCGTAGCTGGTGGACAGCCCGGTGGAGGCGTTACCGAATCCGATGATCCGGCCGCCGGAGGTGCTGGTCGTCTTGAACCATGCGGACTCGCTGTAGACGGTCGGGTTGGCCACCGAGTTCTTGGCCACCACGAAGCTGCTGCTGCCGTTGAACTGGGCGGCGTTGTTGGACACGCCGGGCAGCGCGCCCGGCTGCCCGAACGCCACACCTGTTGCGGTCCCCGCGTTGTTGTACACGCCGGAGTCCGCCGCAGTGTTCGACCCGGTGGCATCCGACAGGCGCCAGTACAGGTCAGGGTCGTGGTTGTAGACGTCCGCGCCGTAGGCGTCAGCGGGCGCCGGCGGCAGTCCCGGGATGGAGTATCCGGCTGCGAGGTACTGGTTGCGGATCTGCTGCCTGGTCAGCGCCGTGGGGAAGATCGCGACATCGTCGATGGCGCCGGAGAAGTAGTTGCTGCTGGGCTTGTTGGTCCAGCTGTTCAGGTTGTCGCCACCGACCCGCCAGTAGCCGGTGTAGTCCTGGGCGGACGTCACGTCGGTGCGGGACGCCACCGTCTTGCCGTCGATGGACAGCGTCATGCCAGCCGGGCTCAGCGTACCCACCACCTGATGCCATGCGCCGTTGTTCAGGCCGGTGCCGCTCTGCAGGACCTGCACCGACCCGGTGTAGACGCCGAACAGGATGCGTCCGTTGTTGTCCATGTAGATGTGCCGGTCGTAGCTGGAGGAGTTTCCGGTGGCGGCGTTGCCGAACCCGACGATCTTGCCGCCGGACCGGGTAGTGGTCCGGAACCAGGCGCTGATGGTGAACGTGTCGGGCCCGTCGATCGCCATCTGCGACGAGACCAGGCCGGATGACGATCCGGAGAAGGTGGCGGCGGTGTTGGAGTCACCGATGATGGCGCCGCTGGTGCCGCGCGTGACTCCGGAACCGGCGACCCCGTCGTTGAACCCGGCCCAGTCGAGCACCGCCGTGCCGGACGGCTCACCCAGTCGCCAGTACAGCCCGGCCCCGTCGTTGAGTACCTCGTCGGCGTACGGACCGGGATCGGTGGACGCGACCGTCACGGTGTAGGCGCTGGTGACGTTCTGGTTGCCGTCGCCGTCGATCGCGTACACCCGATAGGTGTGGGTCGAGCCGGGGGCCAGTCCGGTATCCAGATATCCGAGGGGAGGCCGGTTCCAGAAGGTGGAGTCGACGGTCGTGGTGTAGATCGGGTGGTTCGTGTCGCCGTCGCGCACGATCCGGTAGGTCAGCGTGAGGTCGTCTCGGTCGTAGTTCGCCGGGAAGCTGATGCGGACGGTGCCGGGTTGGAACGACGTGACGCCGGCGGGCCAGGTGGAGCCGCCGACCCGCGGAGCCTGCTTGGCGGGGGCGATGGGCCGGACCGCGAAGCGCACCAGTCCCTGCTGGCCCGCGCCGTTGACGGTGGGAAACTCGCCGCCCATCACCACGTACTGCCCGTTCCCGGTCACGCTCCAGGTCGCCTGGTCCTGGCCGGTGTAGCTGCCCACGGCAAAGTCCGGGAACCAGTTGATCATCGACGGGCTGGGCGTTCCGTACCAGTCGGCGTAGGTGCCTCCGGCGTACGGGTCGTGGGACATGATCCCGGTGACCGCCTTGGTGAAGGCGATGGCGTGCCGCATGTTGATGTATCGGGGGTTGGTCTCGGGGAAGCCGCCGACCACCCCGCAGTAATGCGCGTGGCTGATGGTGTACACGGTGGTGCCGTCGGAGTAGGCGCCGTACGTGTCACCGTGGCAGTTCTCGACCCACTGGATGGTGCCGGAGTCCGCATCGACGCGGAACGCTCCTTCCAGGTTTCCGTTGTTGACCGTGCCGAATCCCCATCCGGATCCGTAGACGGAGTCGGAATCTGCGCTCAGGTTCCAGATGCCGGCCAGGCTGCCGCTGTTGCGCACCACGCCGACCACGGCCCAGGGCAACAACGCCGCGGTGACGGGGTCGAGGGAGGCCAGCCCGCGGGAGGTGACACCGTTCACGGTGTTGAAGCGGCCCGCGACGATCACCCGCGTCAAATCGGGTGTCATCACCATGGAGTCGACCTGCAGGTCGGTCGTCGGCGCCCAGTTCAGCAGCGACCCGTCCGATGCGCTGTAGGCGGCCAGGTGGGACCGGGTCTGCCCGTTCCCGGTGGTGAACACCCCGCCGACATAGACGGTGGTGTTGGTGGCCGCGATCGCGTTGACCGTGGCGTTCAGGTTGGGGGTGAAGGTACTGATGAGCGCCCCGGTTGCGGTGCTGAAGGCCGCGATGCGGTTGCGCTGCTGACCGTTGACCGTGGTGAACGA
>DASSTH010000414.1:0-9136 GCA_035708025.1 Nakamurella sp.
GGAGTTCACGTCGTGGTCCATCACCACCGGCAGCCCGACCAGCTGCGACATGCGTTCCGGCACCGGCGCGTCCCGCCAGGCCAGGTGCGGGGCGAACATCACCCGGGTGCGGTCGGTGGAGATGAACCCGGCAACCGCCAGCCCCACCGCCGACACCGGTTGCCGGGCAGATAGATCCGCGATCATCTCGGCGAGTAGTGATTCGGTGCCGGGCACCGTGCGGGGTGTGCCGGCGCGCGTCGAGTGCAGGATCGTGCCGCCGGCGTCCACCACGGCCGCGCGCACCGAGGTGCCGCCGATGTCGATGCCGATGGTGGGCAGGGCGGGTCGGCCGGCCCGGTCGGACGCCGCAGGGCCGTTGGCCTGGGGCGCCCCGGCGTCGGCGGCGGTCGTGTTCCCGCCGGGCGCTCCGGCGGGCTGGGCGGGCGGCGTCATCGGATGTCGATCCGCAGCAGCCCGGGGTTTTCGGCCGGTCCGGAGGCCGAGATGTCTTGGGACGGCTGCTCATCGGGTGTGGCCGGCGGCTGCGGTGACGGGGATCGCTGCGCCGGCGCCTGTTCCGGGGAGGCCGGCAGCAGCGCGCGCAGGAGTTGCACCACGGTCAGCGCACCGTCCACCAGGCGCGCGGTGGATTCCGGCCGCTCACCGCGCAGCACCGCCAGCAGCCGGCACAGCGGGCAGCCGGTGCAGGCCGCGCTCGCTCCGGGATCGTGACCGCACTGCGGGCACGGCCCCTGGTCCGCTTCCTCGACGCCACCGGAACCTGCTGCGGCGCGGGCCGTTTCGGCTCCGTCACCGGCCGGCCGGGTGTCCCGGAGCGCGGCCAGCCGTTCGGCGAGCACGTCCAACAGTTGTGCCGCCTCGGTGGCCAGCGGACCGACCGGTGTGGTCATCGGGCCGCCGCCACTGTCTCGCCCGGCGCGTCGGCCGGGCTGTGCCGTCCGCCCGTTGCGGCACGCCCGTCCGCCGGTTCACCGTTGCCCGGCTTCGGCGCCGCCGCACCGCCGGTCGCCGGCAGTGATCCGGCCAGGGCGGCGGGCCACCGCTCCGGGTCGGGCGCGAAGTCGATCACCAGTGTGGTGCCGGCGCCGGCGGCCCCGGACGGCTGGCCGGCGAACCGGGCGCCGGTGGCGGTGCAGCGTCGCAGCACCGAGGGCAGTGCGACGCGGCGCCGCCGATCGCCCAGTGTGATCACCAGTTCGTCTCCGGACCTGGCCAGCGACAATCCCGACCGATCGGCGTGCGGGAGCGGCAGGATCAGCCGGTAGCCGCCCCGCTGGGAGGTGACCGACATGCCCGCCGACGGATGGCCACCGGCCAACGGGTCGGTGTCGCCGAACGCCGTGGTCGCCAGATCCGTCAGCGCGGTCACGCCGACCGGTTCACCGGCGGTCATCGGAACCCGGTGCACGGCCAGATCGCCGAACGACTCCTCGATCTGCGCCATCACTGCGCGCTGGGAGCGCCGCCACCCGTCCAGGAAGGCGCCGCCGGCCCGATCCGGCAGCACCCGGTTGACCAGGGCGGCCTCGACCGCGAATCCGTGCAGCGCCAGCGCGGTGCGTAACCGGCGGGCCTCGGCGAGGACCACGGCCTCCGGGGTGAGCACCAGGCGCACCGCGGTGGTGGCGGTGTCGGCCAGCATTTCGCGCACCCGGGCCAGGTCGGCCAACAGTTCCCCGGCGGCATCGCGCACCGGCGCCGGCGGGGTGCTCACCCCGGCCAGCGAGGCCGCGACGGTGCGCAGCAGCCGGGTCGGGGTGCCCATCAATCGGCCGGCATAGAACTCGATGGTCTCCGGCAGGGCCAGCAGGCGCAGCGTGTCGCCGCTCGGGGCGCAATCCACCACCACGACGTCCACATCGTCACGGTCGGCGTAGCGGGCGACCTCCAGCAGCGCGATGACGTCCTCGGCACCGGGTAGCGCGAGCAGTTCCTCGGCCTGCACGTCGGCCATGCCGCGGGCGGCCAGCACGCCCACCAGGTACTCACGCACCGCCGACCAGGCCTGCTCGTACCGCGCCATGGTGTCCACCTGAGCCGCCAGCAGGCCGGCCGTGCCCGGAACCGGGGTGGGCTCGGGCCCGACCGGGCAGCCGAGCACATCGGCCAGCGAGTGCGCCGGATCGGTGGACAGCACCAGCACCCGGCGACCGTTCCGGGCGGCCGCCAGTGCGGTGATGGCGCTGATGGTGGTCTTGCCCACGCCACCCTTGCCGGTGTGCAGCACGATCCGGGTCTGCGAGGCGCTCACGCCGCGTCCACCACTCGCGGTGCGCCGATCCGGTTGCCCGCCGTGACCGGCATTCTGCAGGAGTCACGGGAGGTCTGGGCGGCGCTCACGCGCGCGCCTCGACCCGCTTGCGCAGCTCCTTCAGCGCGGTGTCCATGATCGTCCGCTCGGCCTTGCGCCGCAGCACGCCGATCAGCGGGATGGTCAGTTCCACCGACAGCGTGTAGGTCACCTCGGTGGCGTCACCGGCCGGGCGCAGCAGGTAGGAGCCGTGCTGGGCCTTCTGGATCTGGCCGGACACCAGATCCCAGCTGACCGACAGGCCGTCCGCTGCCCAGGTGTAGTCCAGCTCGTAGGTGTCCTTGATCAGGCCGGCGTCGATGGAGAACCGCACCCGCTTGGCCCGACCCCCTCGCCCGGCGTCCAGCACCTCGACGGTCTTGACGGCGGCGGCCCACTCCGGGTACGCGGGGAAGTCGGCGATCACGCCCATGATGGCGGCGGGAGGTGCCGCCATGGTCAGCGACTGGGTCGATGATTCGGCCATGAAGCGAAGGCTACCGACCCGCCGCAGCCGGGGCGAACGCGTCACCGGTTGATCGCGTGTGCCGTCGAACACGGTCACCGGGTGATCGCCTGTGCCGACGGACACCGTCACCGCCGAGCGGCTCCGCCCCCGAATCACCGTCACCGACGAGCGGCTCCGCCCCGGCATCACCGTCACCGAGGATGGGCTCCGCTCCGGCATCACCGTCACCGCAGGGCTGCCGTCGCGCCGGCGACCTGCGCACCCGCCTGCAGCCGGCTCAGATCGAGCGTGAAGGGCCGTTCGGCGCGCTGGAAGTGGCCGACATTGATGCATTCGGTGACGCCCCGGCGCTCCCGGGGTGCCAGCGGCTGATGCACGTGCCCGAACAGCGCGACAGCCGGTCGGTGCCGGTCGATGTGCTCCAGCAGGCCCGGCCCGGCCATCTCCAACCGCGCGGGGACCACGTCGTAACGCAACAGCGGCAGATCCGGCGGCACGTGCGAGCACAGCACGTCCACCGGGCCCAGCGCCTGCACGGCCGCCCGATAGTCGTCCCGGGAGCGCACCAGCGGTCGCCACACCTGTCCGTCGACCACCAGCGGACGCTCACGACGAGTCGCGCCGCCGGCGACGAATCCGAGCCGGACACCGTCGAGTTGCACCACCTGCCCATCCAGATAGGGCAGCGTCGTTCCGGCCACGCGGTTCCACTCCGCGGCGACATCCACGTTGCCCAGCGTCAGCAGCGCGTCCGGCCCCACGGCGTCCAGTACCTGTCGGTAGCGCATCTGCACGATCTCGGAGAGCACCCCGACCGGGTCGGAGAGCTGTGACCAGAGCCCGGCGTTGTACCGGTGCAGGGCCGGGAACTCGCCGGCCGCGCGCAGCTTGGAGAAGTGCCGAACCGGCTCGGCGCCGAAGATCTGGCCGAGGATGCCGCGAGACGGTTCGTGATAGTCGACGTAGTCGAGCAGATCACCGAGCACCACCAGCTTCTCGGCCGTCGCGGCGACCCGGGCCAGGGCATCGATGTTGCCATGGACGTCCGCGACGACGGTGATGCGCACCAGCCCACGCTAACCGGCCCGGGTGCACGCCTCGCGGGTGCCCGGGGCGCTCCCACGTGTTGAGTGAACTGCTCGCCGCGGAAAATGCCCGATCCGCGCAGCGAGAGGTTCACTCAACACGTAGGGCGCGACCACACGCGTCGCGGGTCAGCCGTCGAGCAGCGCGGCCAGGCGGTCGGCGGATGACTGCCAGGACCAGTCCCGGCGGACCCAGCGACGCCCGCCCTCGCCCCAGCGCGCCCGCAGCCCAGGATCGGACAGCAGACGCACCGCGGCCGCAGCGAGCTGCCCGCCATCCCGCCCGTCCACCACCAGGCCGGTGCGTTCGGGCAGCACAGCCTCGGGAGCGCCACCGGAATCCCCCGCGATCACCGGCAGCCCGCACGCCGAGGCCTCCAGGAACACGATGCCCAGGCCCTCCACGTCCAGTCCCGCCCCGCGGGTCCGGCACGGCATGGCGAACACGTCGCCGGCGGCATAGTGCGGGGGCAACTCATCCGGCGGCACGGCGCCGGTGAACACCACGGCGGAGCCGGCCGGGGATCGCCCGGCCAGCCGGCGCAGGCGCTCCGCGTCGGGCCCGTCACCGACGATCAGCAGCCGGGCGTCGGGTACCTGGCGCCGCACCGCGGGCAGTGCGGCGATCAGCGCGTCCTGGCCCTTGCGCGGCACTAGCCGGGACACGCAGACCAGCACCGGCGCCTCGCCGAGCCCCCAGCGGGCGCGCACCGCCGCGCGGCCCGCCGGATCGGGGCGGAACCGGTCGGCGTCGACACCCGGCGGCAGGAACTCCAGTGCGGCCCGCGGCCCGAGCGCGGACGCGGTGCGCCGGCGGGCGTACCGGCTGACGAAGGTCAGCACGTCGTTGACGGCGCCGATCCGGCGCAGTGCCTGCCGGGACCCGGGCAGCATCGACCAGCCGACCTCGTGGCCGTGCATGCTGGCCACCGTCCGGGCCACGCCGTGCCGACGCAGCGCGGGGGTGAGCAGCCCCAGCGGGGCCGCCGCGCCGTACCAGACCGCGGAGAGCCGGTGCGCCTGCACCAGTTCCGCGGCACGCCGGCGCACCGCCGGGGTGGGCAGCAGCAGCCCCCCGGGATGGCGCACCACCGGGAACGGTTGCGCGGCATCGAACTCGGCCGCGCCCGGGTAGTTGGACGCGTACACCACCAGCCGGTCGGCGGGCAACCGGCCGGCCAGCGCGTGCACGTACGACTGGATTCCACCGGCGCGCGGCGGGAAGTCGTTGGTGACGAGCAGGGTCCGCCGCACGGGCCGCCGGGTCCGAGGCCGGGTCGGTCAGTAGTTCACGCGGTGCCCGGTCGGGTTCGGCCCGCCGCGGTACACGCTGGTGATGAAGATCGGCTTGCTCTCGGTGGAGGCGTCGATGATCTGGCCGTTGCCGATGTACAGCGCCACGTGGTGCACCGGCGAGTAGTAGGTCACCAGGTCGCCGGGCTGCAACTGGTCCAGCGGCACGTAGGGCAGGGTCGCCTGCCCGGCCGAGGTGCGCGGGATGGTGACGCCGGCCTGCGCCCAGGCCCAGGACGTCAGCCCGGAGCAGTCGAACGCGTTCGGGCCGGCGGCTCCGTAGATGTAGGGGTAGCCCAGCCTGGTGAGCGCGGCCGCGACCGCGAGCTGCGCCTTGCTGCGCGTCGTCGGGGCCGCCACCTTCGCCGCGGCGGAGGAGCTGGCCGGCGGCGCGGCCGAAGAAGTAGTGGCGGGTGCCGGGTCGGCCGCGGCCAGCGGCTGCGCCTGCTCCTGCTCACGCTGCTGCTGGGCGGCCGCCCGCTCTTGCTCCTGCTGCTGGCGGGCCGCGAGCAGCGACGCCTGCGCCTCCTGCTCGCGCTGGGCCTGCTCCTCCCAGGCGGCCTGCTGCGCCGCCATAGCGGCCTCGCGTTCCTGGACCGTCAGGGAGTCGAACAGCTTGTGGTACTTGGTGACCTGGGCGTCCAGGGTGGCCTTGCGCTCCGTGACCGTCTTGGTGGCGCGCTGGGCGTTGGTCACCGCCGCGTCGGCCTTCGCCTTGGCAGTGGCCGCCTGGCGTTGCGCCTTGTCGGCCTTGGCTGCTGCCGCGTCCGCGGCCTTCTTCGCGACCAGGGCCTCGGCCATCAGCTCACGGGTGTGACCGGCCACCTGGTCCAGCGAGGCCACCTCGTCCAGGTAGTCCGAGGACGAGCGCGCGGTGAGCAGCGCGGACAGCTGGCCCAGTCGCGCGCCGCGGTAGCTGGCACTGGCGAACTGCGACAGCTGGGATCGGTAGGCCGAGTACTTCGCGGCGGCGCGCACCGCCGTCGTCTCCGCGGTGGTGGCCTGCAGGTGGGTGCGTGCGACGGCAACCCTGGCCTTGGCGGCGGCGGCCTTGGCGTCCTTCTCGTGCTCGCGTGCCGCGAGCAGGTCCTCATTGGCGATCTCGGCCTGGTCCGACGCGTCCAGCCAGGCCTTCTTGGCCTGGTCGGAGGTGGACGGCTGCACCGGCGGGGTGCTGGACGAGGTGGAACTACCACCAGTACCCGGGTCCGCCCCTGCGGGCAGGGCCACGGCCAGGCTGATGAACAGCACTGCCGTGACGAGAACCGTGATGGACCGCGGCCAGTGGCTGGGGACCTGCGTCGCCAACGGTGACGCCCTTTCTTCCTCGCCGCCTACCGGGTTAGCTGACGGGTTCGGGCCAGGAAGTAGCCCTACCGTGCTGCGCGCGCGCAGCACGGACTCACCCCAACGAACCTTGGTTCCCCGGCTCGACGCCCCGACGTCGATTCGGCGGTGACTTCGGGACTGGCCCGGTGGCCGCGCCCTGCGAATGTCTCGGTCAGGTTACGAGATGACTACGGCGAGAGTCCAGCGCGGGCCGAATCTCGGTTGACAGCGACCGTCCCGGCGCTCACGATGATCACTAGCATGGTCGTTGACCTGCGACTTTGCACCGAACGGTGCGGTCGAGCCGCCCGCCGGGCCCGCGTGTCGGCCCGGGCCGACCGTTATCAACCGATCACGATGTGTCGAAGAGCACTCACAGCGGGTAGTATTTTTGACCATCTATTTACGTTCTTATGGCGCCTTCATGATCTCCGGCGTGCGATTCAGGCCGTCGCTGAGACGTGATCTCCGTCACAACGAGGCAACCCGATGTCCGGTACCAGCCTGAGTGGGGGTACCAGACCGGATTCGGCCAGGACCTGGAGAGCCGCTCTCTCGGTCTGGTCCCACTCCACCCCGTGCGGCGGGGCACCGAGCAGGACCGTGACGACACAGCCGGAGCAAGCCCGGCCGCGAACGGTGCATCTGTCGCAGTCGACGCGCATGTCTTTCCTTTCCTGGCGATCATCCGCGGCCGGCCGACCGGCGGTCGCCGGCACTGGACGGAATGCCACCGGCGGATAGGATGCTAGGACAGCGGTACGACAGCGGTGGGCTCCCACGGGATAGGCTGCGCAGCCATGACGCTGCCGGATCAGGAGCGGATCGCCGCCCTGGAGGCCCAGGTCGCCAGGCTCACCGGCCTGGTGGACCACCTGTACCTGACGCTGCGGGTGCCGGCCCCGGGATCGGCGATGCCGGGCGGCCCGTTGTCCGACCCCCGGATCCTGGCGGCGGTGCGTGAGGGCAACCTGATCACCGCCATCAAGATCTACCGCGAACTCACCGGGTGCGGGCTGGCCGAGGCCAGTGACGCGATCCGGACCCTGGCCCCGGGGCGGTAACGGGTGCCGCGCCGGTGGCAGCCGCCGGGTAGCCGAAGCGCGGCGCCGCGAAACCGCTGTCGGCCGCCACGGCCTTTCGAGCCGCTGCTGCGCTCGGATGGACGGACAGTACGGCGTCGAGCCCGGTGACCGCGAGCGGCCGGAGGACGGGCCGGGTATCGGCCACCACCCGCAATTGCCGATGACTTCGCTGGGCCCGGACGGCGGCCTCGATCAGCACCTCCAGTCCGTCGGATCCCAGGAAGTCCACCCCAGTCAGGTCCACGAGTATGGCCGTTCCGGGTGCGGTCAACGCCCGGTCGATGGCCGCGGACAGCTTGGGTGCCGTCACCCGGTCGATGTCGCCCGTCGCGCGCACGGCGATGGCGCGTCCGCCGGGCAGCACGTCCGACCGGCCCTCCTGCACCTGCAGGTCGACGGGTTTCATCGCAACCAACCGTCGGGCCCGGCCAGCCGTCCGGTAGCGGCGATCGAATGGGCACCGCCGGCATCCTCGTCGGGCATCGCCTCGGCCCGGGAACGGATCCCGCGCAGCATCCGCCGCATCATCGGATAGTCGGCCAGCTCCATCAGCAACACCGTCACCAGCGCGAGCGGACGGCGCCATTCATAGACCGTCCGCATGCGCGAGATGAGCCTGGTCCCGCCTCCGACCGGGACCAACCGCCACGACCAGGTGCGGTTCGGCGTGCGCCAGAGCACCCAGTTCGGCGCCTGGAAGCTGTCCACCACAAAGGCAGTCCGTTCGGACGGCCGTGGCACCATGGGCAGCCATTGCCCGATGCGTAGGTCCTGCCACTCCGGATTGATCTGCCAGGCACTGGGCCGGGCGAAGTTGTCCAGTAGGTCGTCGGCGTACCACCCGGCCCGCCCACAGCCCACCTGTACCAGCCAGGGCCACACGTTGTGCGGTGCGGAGGAGATCGTGATCGCCCTGGTACTCCGATAATGGGCCCGCGGAAGCAACTCGTCGCCGGGCATCGCTGCGTCGATCTCGGCGGCGGTCGCACCCCACGTCAAGTGCCACGACCGCACGAACGGCGCGATCAGGAAACGCGGTAGGTCGCCCGCGGCGTCGCGGAGTTGACCGGCTAGGTGTACCCCGCTCCGCCGGCCAGCCGATCGCGGTGTCGCCGTGGACTCCGGCCACGGGGACGTCGGAGCAGTGGCGGGATGTGTGTTGGCTGGCGGTGATTCGCTGAGCGTCATGGCCCGATCCTGGGTGCGAGTCGTCACTGTGCGGCGGCGGTCCATCGGCTGGCGTCGCCAACCGGTAGACCGAGTGGGACGGGCGGGTGTGACGTCCGATGCGGGCGAGCCGGTGACACTGCGACACCGCATCCGGCTGACCGGAGCACCCTGCCCATCGCGCGGAGGTCCTACACCGGTTGCAGCCCCGGGTCAGTGGCCGGTTCCGCCACCTCGGAGCGGGCTGCCGCGCCGCGGTCGCCGTCCGGTTCCTCGCCGACGAACGCGTCGCGCGGATGCTGAACCGCGCGCAGAGAGACGATGTCGCGGCCGAAGATCGCGGCCGTCAACCACACTGCCAGCACCCTGACCTTGCGCTCCCACGTCGGGACCGCCAAGACGTGGTAGCCCCGGT
>DASSTH010000415.1:0-3443 GCA_035708025.1 Nakamurella sp.
ACGGTGGACATCGAGTACCGGTTCGGCTTCCCGGGCAGCGAGTGGGGCGAGCTGGAGGGCATCGCCAACCGCACCGACTTCGATCTGACCACGCATTCCGAGCACTCCGGCACCGACCTGAGCTACTTCGACCAGGCCACCGGGGAGCGTTGGATCCCGTACGTGATCGAGCCGGCGGCCGGCCTGACCCGCTCGCTGATGACCTTCCTGGTGGACGCCTACGCCGAGGACGAGGCACCCAACACCAAGGGCGGGGTGGACAAGCGCACCGTGCTGCGGCTCGATCCGCGGCTGGCCCCTACCAAGGCCGCGGTGCTGCCACTGTCCCGGCACGCCGACCTGTCCCCGGTGGCCCGCGATCTCGCTGCCACGCTGCGCAAGTCGTGGAACGTGGAGTTCGACGACGCCGGCCAGATCGGTCGCCGCTACCGCCGCCAGGACGAGGTGGGCACCCCGTTCTGCGTCACCGTCGACTTCGACAGCCTGAACGACCAGGCGGCCACCGTCCGGGAGCGGGATTCCATGACGCAGGAACGGGTCTCGCTCGACCGGGTACCGGCATACCTGGCCGAGCGGCTGGTCGGCTGCTGACACCCGGGCACTGGGGTGAAGCCGTTCCGGATCGCCGCCTGCGGGCGGACCCACCCCGGCCTGCGCCGGGAGAACAACGAGGACTCCTTCCACATCGGCGAGAACCTGCTGGTGGTGGCCGACGGCATCGGCGGATCGGTGGCGGGGGAGCTGGCCTCGCAGACGGTGGTGGAGATCTTCGCCGACGTCCGGCACGCCGACGACGGGGACGATTTGTACCGGATCCTGGCCGAACTGGTGGAGCGCAGCACGGACCAGATCAATGAGTTGGTGCGCCGGGACCCCGATCTGGAGGGCATGGGCACCACGGCGACCGCCATGATGTGGTGCGCCGACCGCATCGTGTTCGCCCACGTCGGGGACTCCCGGGCGTACTACCTGCAGCGCGCCGCGAGCCAGGAGTTCACCCAGATCACCCGGGACGACTCGTTCGTGCAGTACCTGGTGGACCGCGGGCTGATCACCCCGGAGCAGGCCCGCGAGCACCCGCGGCGCAACGTGATCCTGAAGGCGCTGAACGGGATGTCGGTGACGCCACAGTTCTCCACCCTGGCGCCGCTGATCGGCGATCGCTATCTGCTGTGCTCCGACGGGCTGAGCGATTACGTGGACCGCTCGGCCATCGAGGACACCCTGCGGTCCAACGCCGACCGGGAGGAGGCCGCCGACGCGCTGATCCAGCTCTCGCTGGATGCCGGCGCCCCGGACAACGTCACGGTGATCGTGGCGGACGTGGTGGACGCGGACTGAACCGGCCGGCCCCGGGCGCCGCGCCCTTTCGCATGGATCAACATCCACGGCATGGACGAAAGTCGTCCCACCAGCCCCGTGCACCACAAATCCGCCCAGATCATGCATGCCTGGGAAGATGATCCATGCCAGCTGTCGGGGTCAGCCCAGGCCGGGCGGGGTGCGGTACGGCTCCGGCGGCACCACCGTTCCGCGGAACCAGGCGTCCATGAAGGGCGTGAGGTCCTTGCCGGCCAGCTTCGAGGCGTACGACTCCAGGTCGTCGAAGCCGGCGTTCTTGCCGCCGTAGGTGGCGATCCACCCCTTGAGCAGCTCGGCGAACGCCTGCTCGCCCATCTCGTGCCGCAGCGCGTGGACCGCCAGCGGCCCGCGGTCGTAGACGCTGGTGAACTCCTTGCCGGCGCCCATGTCCACCAGCGGGATCGACCAGAACGACGCATCGCCGGCCACCGCCGCCATCTGGTCTTTCCAGTGCGCGTCCAGGTCGGCACCGTCCACGTCCTGGTGGTACAGCCACGGCGCGTAGGAGGCGAAGCACTCGTTCAGGCAGATGTCGCTCCAGCGCTCGATCGTCACGTCGTCGCCGTACCACTGGTGTGCGGTCTCGTGCACCACGGTGTCCAGGTCGACCCAGCTGGCGTAGACCGGCCGGGTCGCCGTCTCCAGCGCGAAGGTCAGGTTCTCGCCGGTGTAGATGCCGCCGTACGCGTCGAACGGGAACGGTCCGAAATGCTTGCTGAGCACCGACAGGACCTTGGCGGTGTGCTCGGCCAGGTCCTTGTCCTTCGCGCCCGCGGTGGTGAAGGCGTTGACGATCGGCTTGCCCTCGAAGCTGCCGGTGGTGAAGGTCAGCTTGTCGATCATGATGGTGGTCAGATAGCTGGCGATCGGCCGGGCCTGGTCGTACCGCACGGAGTGCATCCCGGCGGGTGCCTGGGGCAGCGCACCGTCGAACTTGACCCCGTTGGAGATGACCTCCCAGCCGGTGGGCACGGTGGCGGTGACGGAGAACGCAGCGGTGTCCGACGGGTGCTCGTTCACCGGGTACCAGGCCGACGCGGAGAACGGCTCGCCGGCCGCGATCGCGCCGTTGTCCGTGGTCCGGTGCCAGCCACCGTCCCCGAGATTGGCGGTGCCACCGGAGATCACCCCGGGCCGCCCGGAGTACGCCACCTCCACCCGGGTCTCGGCGTCCGGTGCCAGCGCGTCCGCCGGGGTGATCACCAGTTCGGCGTCCTGGTGCTGGAACTGCGCGGGCGCGCCGTCCACCGTCACCGTGGAAACGGTGAGGTCGGGTTGCAGGTCCAGGTTGAACCGCGCGAGCGGCCGGTCCGAGGTGACGCTCGCGGCGATCGTGGTGTTCGCCTGCAACTGGTTGCTGGCCGGGTCGTAGGTCAGCACGACGGTGTACTTGTCCACCTGGTAGCCGCCGTTGCCCGCGGTGGGGTAGTAGGGGTCGCCGGCGCCGTCCGCGCCGGCGGTGTCGCCGGGAGGGATCGCGGAACCGGAACCGGGAGAGCCGGTGACGGAACCCGGTGCGGTGGCCGAATCCGAGGCGGTGACGGAACTCGGCGGAACCGGCCGGATCGGTGACGAGGGGCTCGGGCCGGTGCTGGTGCCGGTGTCGGTACCCGCGGACTGCGAGGTCGTCGCGGGCGCTGCGCCGCCGGTGGTGCGGGCCGTCCCGGCCACGGGCGACGTGCACCCTGCCAGTATCGCCAGCGCGCACAGGGCGGCGGCCAGCCCGGCCGTCACGCGGCGATTCCTCGTCACCGCCGAACCGTAGCAAGCCGGTCGGCATGGCCGTGTCCTGATGGGACGCGGGCTCCGGGGGCACCGTCCCACCGACAGTCAGCCATCGAACAGAACCGGTCCGGCGCGGCGTTGTGGCGGTCCGGCGACGTGGTCCCCGACCGCCGCACCCAGCTGCGGGCGCAGGCCGGCACTCGCCCGTTCGGCGTCCCGCTGGGACCGGTAGAAGGTGACCATGGTGGCCTCGGCCGGACCGGTGTCCAACACCGCGACGCGGTCCAGCCCGGCCAGATCGGCGGTGCCATCGATCAGCTCGCGCAGTCCGGCCAGGGCCGCCGACTTGCGGCCCC
>DASSTH010000416.1:0-7494 GCA_035708025.1 Nakamurella sp.
GCAAGGAGGGCTGACCGGACGCGGGCACTCGTTGCCGGAGCCCTCATCCCCTCGTTCACTGAACCGCTCGCCGCGCGAATCGCCCGATTCGCGCGGCGAGCGGTTCAGTCACGGAAGGGGTCGCCCGCGGCGAGCGGTTCAGTCACGGAAGGGCCGCGCGGTGAGCGGTTCGGTCACCGAAGGGGCCGCCAGGCGGCCATGATCCGTTCCAGGGTGCGCCGGCCCATGGCGCTCATCGCCGGATTGCTGTGCTGGTAATACCAGGGAAGTCCCATGGCCTGCGCGAAGGCCCAGGCCATGCCGCGGCGCCACTGCAGGTCGTCCACCCGAAGGTCCTCCCGCAACCGCTCACGTGGACCCTGCTCCAGCAGGTGCCAGGCCCCGACCAGGTCCAGCGCCGGATCCGCCGGTCCCAGGCCGCCAACGTCGAGCACCCCGGACAGCCGGCCCTCCGCGACCAGTACGTTGCCCGGGATCAGATCACCGTGGCTCATCACGTCGGCCGCCGGGCCTCGGGGTAGCTCGCGCAGGTCACTCCAGATCCGCCGCAGCATGGACACGTCCAGCAGGCCGTCGCTGCGCTGCAGGCAGGTCTGGATCCAGTCCTCGTGCGCGGTCAGTTCCCCGCCCCTGCCGGAACCGGAGAAGGTCCGACCCCGGGTGTCGATACCGCGGACGCCGCCGATGAACTCGGCCAGGTCGTGGGCGAACGGCACCGAGCCGGCCGGATCGGCGTCGCTGGCGACGGTTCCGGGGATCCAGGTGTGCACCGACCACGCCCGGGGATAGCCGGGCCCGGCTGCACCGATCGCGACCGGCTCGGGTGTGCGGAACCGGGTGTGGCCGAGCAACTCCCGGGCCGCTGCCGCCTCTGCCTCCAGCTCCGCACGCCCGCCGTCGGCCGAAGTGGCGGGCTGCAGCGGAAACCTCGCCACCAGATCCGGCCCGATCCGGAAGAGCGCGTTGACCGTTCCCTGGGAGGCGACGGCGCTTACCGGCAGGTCGCGCCACGCCGGGAACTGCTGGCACACCAGTCTGCGCACCAAGCCCGCCGAGATCGGAAACTGGCCAGGGTGCATCTGCATGCGGCCAGCATCCCGGCCGCGCCCCCGGAGCGCCACGGCGTTTCCCACGGCTCCGTCGCCATCGCTGCCATCACCCGATCGCGTGCCACTGCCGGCGCGTGAGCGGCGATGCCAGGCACGGAAGGGCGGTGACGGAAAGTCCGTTACCGCCCTTCCGCACCGCGCGAGTCAGCCGTGTGCGTCCGGCCGAGCGCCTCGGTGTCAGCTGCAGCCCGAGGTGGAGCCGCAGCCCTCGCAGACGTAGCAGGCACCGGACGGGCGCATCTTGGTGCCGCAGGTCATGCAGAGCGGCGCGTCGGCGGACTTGCCGATCACCATCTCCAGCAGCTCGGTGGAGGAGCCGGCGGTGCCGGTGGACCTGACGCCCCGCTCGTTCGCCTCCCGCTCGGCGGCCGGGGTGGGCTGCGGGGTGGCGTCCACCGACGTGCGCAGCTCCTCGATCCGCTCGGCCACGTCCTCCTCGTCACCGTCGTCGGAGTCGTCCACGGCTCCCCCGGCCTGCGCCGCGACCTGCGCGGTGCGTTCCGCGGCGGAGAAGATGCCCAGCTCCGCGCGCCGCTCCACCGGGAGGTAGTCCAGCGCAATCCGGCGGAACAGGTAGTCCATCACCGAGGTGGCGATCCGCACGTCCGGGTCGTCGGTCATGCCGGCCGGCTCGAAGCGCAGGTTGGTGAACTTGGAGACGTAGGTCTCCAGCGGGATCCCGTACTGCAGCCCCACCGACACCGCGATGGAGAACGCGTCCATCACGCCGGCCAGGGTGGAGCCCTGCTTGCCGAGCTTGATGAACACCTCGCCGAGCCCGTCGTCCGGGTACGACCCGGTGGTCAGGTAGCCCTCGGCACCGCCGACGGTGAAGGACACCGTCTGCGACGGCCGCTTCTTCGGCAGCCGGCGGCGCACCGGCCGGCCGGGCTCGGCAGTCGCCGGCACCACCGCGGGCGCCGAGGCGCCGGCCTTGTCGGCGTTCTGCTTCTTGGCGGACAGCGGTTGCCCCACCTTGCAATTGTCGCGGTAGATCGCCAGTGCCTTCAGACCAAGCTTCCAGCCCTGGGTGTAGATCTCCGCGACGTCCTCGACGGTGGCCGACTCCGGCATGTTCACGGTCTTGGAGATCGCTCCGGAGATGAACGGCTGGATCGCCGCCATCATCCGCACATGCCCCATCGGGGCGATGGACCGCTCCCCCATGGCGCAGTCGAACACCTCGTAGTGCTCTGGCCGCAGGCCTGGGGCGTCCACCACGTGGCCGTGCTCGGCGATGTACTCGACGATCGCCTCCACCTGCTCCGGCTGGTAGCCGAGCGACCTCAGCGCACGCGGCACCGTCTGATTGACGATCTGCATCGACCCGCCGCCGACCAGCTTCTTGAACTTCACCAGCGCCAGGTCCGGCTCGACACCCGTGGTGTCGCAGTCCATCATTAGTCCGATTGTTCCGGTTGGTGCCAATACTGAGGCTTGGGCGTTCCGGTAGCCGTTCTTCTCACCGAGCGCGATGGTCTCCAGCCACACCTTCGAGGCGACCTTGAGGATGTCCGCGTCGTCGCCGCCGACCGGCCGGACGGCGTCGTTGGCCGCCGCGTGCTTGCGGATCACCCGCGTGTGCGCGTCGGCGTTGCGGGCGTAGCCGTCGTACGGACCCACCACAGCTGCCAGTTCGGCGGAGCGCCGGTAGGCGGTGGCCTGCATCAGCGAGGTGATCGCCGCGGCCAGCGTGCGGCCGCCCTCGGAGTCGTAGGCGTGCGCGGTGGCCATCAGCAGCGCGCCCAGGTTGGCGTACCCGATGCCCAACTGGCGGAACGCGCGGGTGGTCTCGCCGATCTTCTCGGTCGGGAAGTCGGCGAAGCAGATCGAGATGTCCATCGCGGTGATGACGAACTCGACCGCCCGGGCGAACTTCTCGGTGTCGAAGGTTCCGTCGTCGGACAGGAACTTCATCAGGTTCAGCGAGGCCAGGTTGCACGAGGAGTTGTCCAGATGCATGTACTCGCTGCACGGGTTGGAGGCGTTGATCCGGCCCGACTCCGGGCAGGTGTGCCAGTCGTTGATCGTGTCGTCGTACTGGATGCCCGGGTCGGCGCACTCCCAGGCGGCAGTGGTGATCTTGTCGAAGAGCGCCTTGGCGTCGATGGTCTCGATGACCGAGCCGTCGAGCCGGGCCCGCAGGTGGTGCTCGCCGTCGTCCTCGACCGCGCGCATGAACTCATCGCTCACCCGCACCGAGTTATTGGCGGTCTGGTACTGCACCGACACGATGTCCGCGCCGCCCAGGTCCATGTCGAAACCGGCGTCGCGCAGCACCCGGATCTTGTTCTCCTCCTTGGCCTTGGTCTCGACGAACTCCTCGATGTCCGGGTGGTCGACGTCCAGCACGACCATCTTGGCCGCCCGGCGGGTGGCGCCGCCCGACTTGATGGTGCCGGCCGACGCGTCGGCGCCGCGCATGAACGAGACCGGGCCGGACGCGGTGCCGCCGGAGGACAGCAGCTCCTTGGACGAGCGGATCCGGGACAGGTTCAGCCCGGCACCCGACCCGCCCTTGAAGATCAGGCCCTCCTCGCGGTACCAGTTCAGGATCGAGTCCATCGTGTCGTCGACGGCCAGGATGAAGCAGTTGTGCACGCGCAGGCCACCTGCGGACAGGTACTCGCCGCTCTCGGTCTGGATGTCGTAGACATCCATGACGCCACGCGACTCGATCCGGGCGATCTGCAGCCGCTTCACATCCGGGGCGCCCCGGCCGGCCAGTTGGAAGGAGGCCTCCAGTTTGGCCGCCTTCACCGGGTCGATGAAACCGATCTCGTCGGCGAAGATCCGCCGGTCCCCCTCGTTCTGGATCCGGATCTCCCACATGTCGTGACGGTCCGGCCGCTTGTCGGTCTTGTGCCCGACGCGGGCGAAGATGCCGAATCGGCTCAGCAGCGCCTGCACTCCGCGAACGAGCTCTTCGCAGATCATCGCCATGCCCACCAGGGTCGACCGCGGCCGCGCGGACACGAAGCCCTCGGCCTGGAAGATGCTGCGCAGGTACGCCGCAACCACCGGCAACGGGGCGGTGAACATCGACTCCGGGACGCTCCCGCGTTCTATCGCCGTTGTTCCTTCCCGGGCCGCCTCGGCGATGTCCTGGGAGCGGATCTCCTGCTCGCCGAATGCGGTGCGGCGGTGCCACTCCAGCGTGTCCCCTACTGCCAGTTCGGCGGCCGGAACGAACTGCCCGGTGAACTGGCCGGTGCTCCTCCACACCAGGTGGTCGGCGGTGACGTCCAGCGCGTGGCCGGCCTTGGTGAAGATCCGCAGCACTTCCTTGCGGCCGTTGTGCTTGGTGGCCAGCACGGTGGTCAGGCCGTGCGCGTCGTAGACCTTCGTCCCGACGGCGCTGTCGGCGACCAGCTTGCCGATGGGCACCAGTCCGGCCGGCGTGCTGACCAGCGCGTCGTACGGCTGGCAGGCTGAAACCTGTTGCGGGGACGCGGTTCCCACGTTGAACCACACCGGTGAGTTGAAGGAGAACACCTGGTGCAGCAGCATCCAGGTGAGCTCGTCGGCGAAGACCTGCGCGTCGTCCTCGGTGGCGAAGTAGCCGTTCTCGGTACCGGCGGTGGTGTAGGCGGTCACCACCCGGTCGATGATCTGGCGCAGGCTGGACTCGCGCTGTGGCGTGCCCACCGCACCGCGGAAGTACTTGCTGGTGACGATGTTCGTCGCGTTCACCGACCAGAAGTCGGGGAACTCCACGCCGCGCTGCTCGAAGTTGATCGAGCCGTCGCGCCAGTTGGTCATCACGACGTCGCGCCGCTCCCAGGTGACCTCGTCGTACGGGTGCACGCCCTCGGTGCTGTACAGCCGCTTCAGGGACAGCCCGGCACGGCCGGACTGCTTGCGGCGGGACCCGGCGGACGACGTTCCGTTGGAGCCCGCTGGTGAGGCGGAGCCGACGGTTTCGGTCATGATGGGACTTCCCTTCCCGATCGTGGTGTGTTCCGGGCCCCCCGGGCGCGGTGACGGTGTGCGGACTGCGGGACTGATGGTGGTGACGGTGTGGCGGCCGGGCCGCCGTCGAGCCATGCGGGTGGCGGCGTCAGCCGACCGGAACCGGCGGGCGTGGCGGATGTCCGGTGGCCTCGCCGGCCGGGACGCCTCCGCCACCGTCGTCGGCGCGGGCATGCTCGGCCCGCAGCGCGAGGATCTCCTCCAGGAAGTCGTCGGCGGAGCTGAAGGCCCGGTAGACCGACGCGAATCGCAGGTAGGCGACCTCGTCGAGCTCGCGCAGCGGGCCCAGGATCGCCAGGCCCACCTCCTGGCTGGGGATCTCGGCGCACCCGGTGGCGCGCACCGCCTCCTCGACCTGCTGGGCCAGCAGGGCCAGGGCGTCCTCGTCCACCGGGCGGCCCTGGCAGGCGCGGCGCACCCCATCGACGACCTTGGTGCGGCTGAAGGGCTCGGTGACGCCGCTGCGCTTGACCACGCTCAGCACCGCCTCCTCGACGGTGGTGAACCGCCGGGAGCACTCCGGGCAGGAACGCCGACGCCGGATGGCCTGACCGTCGTCCACCTCTCGGGAATCGATCACCCGGGAGTCGGGGTGCCGGCAGAACGGACAACGCATCGGCAACCACCCCCTTCCCTCTCGCCGCGAGTCAGCGGTCGAATGTGGAGTCGATGTGCATGGTGCGTGCACAACCCGGCTCCCGCTGGGGATAACCCTGGTACCAGGGTACCCCAACCTGTGGACAACTTACATCCCTGTAACTACTAGATGTAGGGGTAGAAGCTAGATCGCTTCGGCCGCGGTACGCAAGTACCGGGCGGCGTGTCGGCACTGCGTGTCGCGGTGCCGAGGCCGCCGCCAGGACGGCCCTACCGGTTCCCGTCACCGGCTGGGACCCGCAACACCGCCCCGACCTGCACCGTCGCACCGTCCAGGCCGTTCATCGACTCCACGACGCCGATGGCGTCCGCCGGGTCCAGATCCGGCAGCGCGCGGACCGCGATGGACGCCAGCGTGTCGCCCGGCTGCACCGTGACGAACCGGGTGGGCACCGCCGCGGGGCGCAGCAGCACGGTGAGGGTGGCGACCACGATCGCCGCCGTTACCACCACCGTCATGGCGAGCCGCGCCCACCGGCCCATCCGATAGCCGCCGGCCGCGGAGCCCGGCGGGCAGGACGTCACCGTCACCCGGTTCCGGTGCCGCACCGTTCCGGCCGTCGGGCGCGTACCCCGCGCGTCGCCCACCCGGGGGTACCGCCCGCCCGCCTGGCCCGCCGCGGCGGGCCGGTGGACATGCTGCTGGGTGGGCCGGTCAACGGGCTGGTGGACGGACACAGCCGCCGGCCCGCCCTGGACGGCGGTCCGGCCGGTGCGGGCCTGTTCGGCGCCGGTGTCGGGGACCGGCCGATGCGCGGTCATCCCGCGCGGCTCGCTGATCCGGGTGGTCCGCCCGGAGTTACGCAGCACCCCGCTCCGGGTGGCAACGGGACTCGGGACCGGCTGCGTCTGTGACGCCCGGGAGAGCGCGCTCGGGCCGTACCGCCGGCCCGCGGCCCGGTGGATCGTCTGAACCGCCATGGTTCACCTCACCTGCTCGACATGCCCCCGGTGAAGGGAGCCGGTGATCGCCCGGCGGGAGTATGCTCGCGCCGAACGAGCGTTCTATCGAACTGCTGACCGAGTTGTACACCAGCGGTCCGACAGCCGGAAGTACAGCGACGTCATTTGATAGGACGTGTGTTTGAATCGTTACCTATTCGATGCTACGGTTCGCACGGGAGGCGCCGCTTTGGCGCGGAGAGGCAAGGGGCACGAGATGGCACGAGCGAACAACGACAAGCAGGCGGCGGAGGTCGTACCGTTCCCGGAGACGGACCCGCACGGCAAGGCGCTGACCATGCGCCAGCGCAAGGTGCTGCAGGTGATCCGGGAGTCCATCGCCAAGCGCGGTTACCCGCCGAGCGTGCGGGAGATCGGTGAGCTGGTCGGCTTGAAGTCGCCGTCGTCCGTCGCCTACCAACTCGACGCGCTGCAACGCAAGGGGCTGTTGCGCAAGGACGCGAACCGGCCGCGCGCCGTCGACATCCGCCCGGCCGAGGAGGTCGCGGATGGTGCGGCGCGGGCCGGCCGCCCGGCTCCTGCCTATGTGCCGATGGTCGGCCGGATCGCCGCCGGCGGGCCGATCCTGGCCGAGCAGTCGATCGAGGACGTCTATCCGCTGCCCAAGGAGATCGTCGGTGAGGGCAGCACCTTCCTGCTGCGGGTGGTGGGCGACTCCATGCAGGACGCGGCCATCACCGACGGGGACTGGGTGGTGGTTCGACAGCAGCCGATCGCCGACAACGGCGACATCGTTGCGGCGATGATCGACGGGGAGGCCACCGTCAAGACCTTCCGCCGTAAGGACGGGTCG
>DASSTH010000417.1:0-4899 GCA_035708025.1 Nakamurella sp.
CTGCGCTCCAGCGCCGCCCGGCACAGCCGCTCGGCCAGCGGTTCGTCCAGCAGGGCCATCGCCGCACCGGCCGCGGCGTGCAGGTCGGCCGCCGCCACCTCGGCATCGCTGTCCAGCGCCAGGACGCAGCGACGCAGCGACCAGTACTGATCGGCCGCCGCCGGCCCGGCGAGCGCGTCCACCAGCGCGGTGCGCAGGGCCCGGGCCCGCAGCGGCCGGATCTGCTCGCGCAACACCTCCGCGTACATCGGATGCGCCAGCCCGACCCGCGGGTGTGCCGCATCCTCGTCCACCGCGAGCAGTCCGTCGGACTCGGTGCGCTGCACGGCATCCCGCCCCACGACCCGGTCCAGGCAGGCCAGTGGCAGCGGCTCGGCCAACGCCAGCAGCTCGATCGCCTGGCGCTCCTCGGCGTCGACCGCGCCGAGTTGAGCAACCAGCAGGTCGCGGATGCGGTCCGGCACCCGGGCCGCGCGCCAGTGCCAGCACCGCTGCCGGTTGACCAGCCGCCCGGCCGCCAGCTCGCCCTCCACCAGGTGCCGCAACAACAGCACATTGCCGGCGGCCATCGCCAGCAGCCGCTGCCGCGCGGACGTCTCGACCGGACCGTCCAGCGCCGTCTCCAGCAGCTCGGCCATCGCCTCATCGGACAGACCCGCCAGTTCGACACGGTCCAGCAGGCCGTCCTTCCACAACGCGGTGATGGCGTCCGGGGCGGGACCGGTCCGCACCGTCACCACCAGAGTGACCTCGGACCGCAGCGCGAGCTGGTGCACCACGGCGGCCGAGACATCGTCCAGCAGCTGCGCATCGTCCACGCACACCAGCGCTCGGCGGCGCCGCGACAACTCCTCGACGGCCGCCACCACGTGACCGATCAACCGCGGGGTGGACGCCGCTCGCGCCGCTGCCGCAGGCACCACCGTGGAGAACACGCCCAGCGGTATACCGGTCGTTGCGCCGGTGGCAGCCACCCACGCGGTCGGCCGCTGGGCGGCCCGGGCTGTCGCCTCGGCCTCGCGAGCGACCCGCGTCTTGCCCACGCCGGCCGCCCCGGCGAAGAGCACTCCGGATTCCCGGCGGGCCAGCGCCTCTCGCACACGCTGCAGCTCCGCCGCCCGGCCGGTCAACTGCCAGGGCAGCGCCATGACGTCACAGCCTAGGGCCCGATCCCCCCGTAGCACCGGACAACCAGGCAGGTAACCGGCTACTCGTGCCGGGCGTACCGGGCGTCCCTAGGGTGTCGACGAGGCGGGATGACGAGCGGAACGGGCACGGCAAGGGCAAGGCGCGTCCTGATGGGGCTGGCCGGTTGTGTGCTGCTGCTGTCCTGCGGTGCAGTGTTCCCCGGCGGGCCGCCCGCGCTGGCCGTCGCCGCGAAACCGAATCCGCCGCAAGGCGTGTCGGGGCAAGCGGGCGGACGTCAGCTGACCATCAGCTGGCTGGTGTTCTCCGACGACGGGTGGGGTGGCCCGATCGACAACTACGTCATCACCGTGATCACTCCCGCCGGTCAGGTGCAGACCAAGTACGCCACGACATCGCCGGTCACCTTCACCGGACTGCGGCACGGCACCTACTCCTACTACGTGGGCGCGCACAATGCCGACGGCTGGGGGCATGTCAGCCCGACCGCCATGATCAGCGTGCCGTCCGAGCCGGACCGGATGGCGGTGCCGCATGCCTCCAGCGTGAAGCCGGACACCCTGACGGTCACCTGGACACCGCCCGGCAGCGATGGCGAGAGCCCGATCACCGGCTACCAGGTGCGTTTCGACGGGATCGTGCACGACGTGCCGGCGAGCACCCTGCAGGCCACCTTTCCGGCCCGCGGCGGGACCGAGCACACGGTGCAGGTGCGGGCCGGGAACAGGTGGGGCTTCGGCGAATTCAGCGGGACGCACCACGCGCACGCCTTGGGGGCACCGGGGCCAGTGCAGTCGGTGTCGGCGACCGCCACCGACCGGACCATCGCGGTGACCTGGACGCCGCCCAAGACCGACGGCGGGCGGACCATCGACCACTACCGGGTGAAGGTGTTCAGCGGGGCGGTATCCCAGGAGAAGCCGGGGACCGATCGCGCCGACTTCGTCGGCCTGGAGCCGGATAACGACTGGCATGTCAGCGTCACGCCCGTCGGGTACGTCCCCGGCGACGGGCTCGGCCCGCTGGAGGGACCGGCGTACACCATTGGCGTGCACACGGCGGCCGAGCCGCCGGCCTCCTCGACATCCCCGGGCAGGACCACATCGACCGCCCCGACCACGCTGCCCGGGACCACGAAAACCACCGCCACCACAACGATCGGGTCGTCCACGGCGACCGGCACGACCGCCACTGCGGCGTCGGCGGACGGGAGTGGTGGGCCGGGTGTCTTGACGGCGACCTCGGTCCAGACGACGTCACCGGTCCCGACGGGGTCGGTCACCGCATCTCCGGTGACGGCCTCAGTCGCGACGGACTCGTCACCGGCGACGAGGTCAGACGATGTCGGCGGCGCCGCAGCCGCGCCGAGGACGACGTCGGTCGAAGCAACGATGACGGGCGAACCCCGGCTGCCGGGATGGATCTGGTGGGCGATCGGCTGCGGCGCGCTGGCGGTGGTCGCCGCCCTAGCGCTGATGCTGGCTGTGACGCGTCGTTCCCGCCACGCTCAATGAAGCGAGCGTTCCACAGGGCGATCATGAATGGCACGGCGACGACCTCGCGGTCGGTCGGACGGTGACCATCCCCTACGCGGTTCGGGTGACCGGTGATGGTGACCGGTCACTGTCCAACACCGCGACGTCGCAGGATCCACGGGGACCTTGTGACACGTCGATCGGCCGTGTCGTCCGGCATGGCATGCTCGCAGCAGCGGCCTGGCCGCCATCGGGACGAGCACGGCAGCGGAACTGGTCGTGGCCGCCATCCTGCTGCTGCTCGGCGGCGGTGCCCTGGCCCTGGACGGACGGAGGAGGCGCCGTACCCACGAATGACCGCGCGGGCGCCGGCGTTCCCGCAGGCGAAGCGGCCGGCCCGCGGAGCGATGGCTCCGCGGGTCCCGGCGTGGCCCAGGTGCGGGCGTTCGTGGCGGATCGGTACGGGACGACCGCCGGGCACTCGTTGACGCCGGCCGGCGCCGGCGAGTGGTCCCAGGCGTACGCCTTCACCGTCAACGCCGGGCTGGTGTCCGCGACGTCCGCGGACGAGGGCTACCGGTCGATCGCACCCGCCGTCCCGGGTGCACCGTCGACGAGCGGAACCGCGGATCTGGTGATCCGGTTCGGACGGCACCGGGAGGACTTCGCCAAGGACCGGGCGATGGGCGAGCTGGTCTCCTCCCAGGCCGCCGGCGCGCTGCCGGTGCCGCGGGTGCTCGAGATCGGCGACACACCCTGGGGATTCTTCGTCACCGCCGAACGGTGCTACGGCCAGTACCTGGACCAACTCGATGGTGACGAGATGCGGGACACGCTTCCGGCGCTGCTGCGCACCCTGGACACCATCGCCGCGTTGGTGCCGCCCGGCCCGGGTTTCGGGCCGTGGAGCCCCGACGGCGCCGCGCCGTTCACCAGCTGGCGGGACGCGCTGCTGGCCATCGGCCAGGAACAACCGCGCACCGCCGGCTGGCGAGAGCTGCTGGACGGCCGGCCCGCCGCGGCGGCGGTGTTCCGGCGCGGCCTGGCGGGCCTGGAACGGATCACCGCGGGTCTGGACGCCCCGCGCCGGTTCGTGCACGGGGACCTGCTCAACCGGAACGTGTTGGTGCGGACCGGTGACGGCGCGGGAGCGGTGACGGCGGTGTTGGACTGGGGCAACTCGCAGTACGGCGACCCGCTGTACGACCTGGCCTGGCTGCTGTTCTGGTGGCCGTGGTACCCGCGGTGGTCCGCCATCGACATCGGCGACGTGATTCAGGCCCATCTGGCGACGAAGGGTCCGGGCCCGACCGACGCCGACCGGCGGCTGCTCGCCTACCAGCTGCACATCGGCCTCGACCACCTCGCCTACAACGCCTTCACCCGCCGGTGGGAATCACTGGACCGGGTCGCCGACCAGACGGACGAGCTGCTCCGCCGGTGCTGAGCCGGTCCCGGAAAGGGGCCGAAGAACCGGATCTCCGGCGGCAGCGTTGGTGGGATTGTCAGCCTTCTCCGATCCCCTTGGTACGCACGCTCGGCCGGACCTCGCCGGGTCGTGCCAACAGTGGCAGTGTGGGGTAGGTAGGCACATCCGAATCCGGCTGGAGGTGGGGCGGTGACGCAACCCAGCGGGCCGGAACCACACCCCGAGGGCCCGCCCGCCGGCGGTCGGAAAGCGCATCGCGGGCCGCAGCCGTGCCGGCCCGACGACCTCCACCCGGATCGCCCCCACCCCGGTGACAGCCACCGCCCGGCTGACGACCCCCGCCCCGCCGACGGCGCCGTCCCTCCGGACGGCGCCCGGTCACGAGACAGCGCCCGCCCTGCCGATGGCACCCGGTCACCGGACGGTGTCCGCCCGTCGGAGGAGAACCGCCCGCCGGACGGTCAGCGGCTGCCGGCTGCCCACCGCGGGGACGGGTCGGCGGCGCCTCGCGATGCGGCATCGTGGCAGCCCCGGACCGGCCGGGCATCGCAACCGGTGCCGCCGGATCCGGCGGTCACCCGGCGCGGCGTGATCGCTCGACTGCTGGTGCTCGCACCGCTGTCCGCGGGGGTTCTGCTGGTGGAGGGCATCTTCGCGGCCCGCGGCGAGCGCGGCGACCTGATCAGCGTGCCGGCCGCCGGCCTGGCCCTGGTGCTGCTGTGGCTGGGCACCGGCTGGGCGCTACGCAGCTGGCTCGCCCTGCTGCTGGCCCTGTTGCCGGCGCTGATGCTCACCCTGGGCGCGGCCCTGGTCGGCGACCTGGCGCCGGCCGGTGGGGCGATCCTGCTG
>DASSTH010000418.1:0-3772 GCA_035708025.1 Nakamurella sp.
GCCTTGCCGTCGAGCCCCGACGACATCGGGCTACCTCAATGGGCAGCAGCGAGATCGGGGCGACCCGGTGGCCCCGCCCCGGACGCGGCCGGGGATAGCATCGCCGGCGTGACTGTCCCTGGCCGGCCCGTGCTGCTGGACTGCGACACCGGTATCGACGATGCACTGGCGATCCTGCACCTGGTCGGCCGCGGCGGCCGGCTGCTGGGCATCACCTCGGTGCACGGCAACGCGCCGACGCGCATCGCCGCGGAGAACTCGCTGCGGGTGCTGGACGCGGCCGGTATCGGTGACGTGCCGGTGTGGGTGGGCGCCGATCGCCCGATGGCCCAGCCGCTGTCCACCGCCGAGCACGTGCACGGACCGGATGGCCTGGGCGGCATCGTCACCGGCCCGCCGTCCCGGCCGGTCGCGGACGGTGCGGCGGCGGTGCGGATCGTCGAGACGGCGCACCGGTTCCCGAACGAGTTCACCCTGGTGGCGGTCGGCCCGCTGACCAACCTGGCGCTCGCGCTGCTGCTGGAACCTTCGCTGCCGAACCTGATCGACGAGGTGGTGGTGATGGGCGGGGCGATGCGCGCGCCCGGCAACATCACACCGACCGCGGAGGCCAACGTCCGGCACGACCCGGAGGCGGCGCAGTTGGTGATCGAGGCACCGTGGCGCAGCACGTTCGTCACCCTGGACGTCACTATGCGGACGGTGCTGTCGGACGAGCAGCTGGCCCGGATCGCCGGATCCACCGACCCGAAGGCCCGGTTCGCCTGGTCCGCCATGGAGTTCTACCTGGACGCCTACCGGCGATGGCTGGGCCGCCGGTCCTGCCCGCTGCACGATCCACTGGCCATGGCCCTGGCGTTGCAACCGGATCTGGCCAGCTACCGCACCGCGCACTCGCGGGTGGAACTGCGCGGCGAGCACACCCGCGGGACGCTGGTGCCCGACCTGCGCGCCAGCACCGAGGAACCCGAGGCCGGCGGCGGTGACGTGGTCTACGTGGACGAGTTGGACATGGAGCGATTCCACGCGCTGTTCCTGGAATCCCTGACCGGTCCGGCGTGAGCTGACCATGCCGCGGACCATCGTGCTGGACTGCGATCCGGGCCACGACGACGCGATCGCCATGCTGCTGGCGCACGCCCATCCGGGGATCGAGCTGGCGGCGGTGACGACGGTCGCCGGGAACCAGACGCTGCCGAAGGTGACGCGCAACGCCCTGGCGGTGGCCACCATCGCCGGGATGACCGGGGTGCCGATCGCCGCCGGCGCCGCCCATCCGCTGGTGCGGCCGGTGCGGATCGCCCCGGACATCCACGGCGAGTCCGGGATGGACGGCCCGGCGCTGCCGGATCCGGCGGTGCCGCTCGACGGACGGCACGGGGTCGACCTGATCATCGACACCGTGCTGTCCCGGCCGGCCGGTGCGGTGACGCTGGTGCCGACCGGACCGCTGACCAACATCGCGCTGGCCGCCCGGAAGGCGCCGCAGATCGTGGACCGGGTGGCCGAGGTGGTGCTGATGGGCGGCGGCTATGCCGGCGGGAACACCACCGCCGCGGCCGAGTTCAACATCCTGGCCGATCCGGAGGCGGCGCACGTGGTGTTCGGCGCAGGCTGGCCGGTGACCCAGGTCGGCCTGGACCTGACGCACCAGGCGACGGCCACCCCGGACGTGGTGTCCCGGATCGCGGCGATCGAGACCCCGGCCGCCCGGTTCGTGGTGGAGTTGCTGGAGTTCTTCGGCCGGATGTATCGGACCGCACAGGGTTTCGACGCCCCGCCGGTGCACGACCCGTGCGCCGTGGCGCTGGTGGCCGACCCGGCGGTGATCGTCACCCGGCCCGCGCACGTCGAGGTGGAGTTAACCGGCACGCACACGCTGGGCATGACGGTGACGGACTTCGTCGGCCGCGGCGGCATCGCCCTGGACCACCGGGTGGCGGTGACGCTGGACCGGGACCGGTTCTGGGACATGGTGATCGACGCGCTCGCCGCCATCACCCCACCAGGGTCGTGAGTCCCACACAGCGCCAGGGCGCGGCCTGGCACTCACAACTCGGACCCGATTCGGGGTCACTGCCCGGGATCGCCGCGTGGGACGGCGAGCGCGACCTCGGCGTGGTCGACATCGCCTGGCAGGACGGGCAGATCACCGCCATCACCCCGGCAGAGCCGGATCCGGCGGGCAACGACCTGACGGTGATCCCCGGCCTGATCGACACCCACGTGCACCTGCTGGGCTACGCCGGGCCGCTCGGCGGGCCCGGTGCCCCGGACACCTTCACCTGGCCACCGGTCACCACGCGCGAGGAGCAGGTGCTGCACGCCGCCGCGAACGCCCAGCGGGCGCTCCGCGCGGGCATCACCACGCTGCGCGACCTGGCCGCCGACACCGCCCGCCTATCGCCGACGGGCCGGACGCCTGCGGCGCGCTGGTGCGCCGCTGGGCCCGGGACGGCCTGACCGGCGTCAAGATCTACACCAGCGGCGGGGTGCTGTCCCGGGGCGACAAACCCGCCTGGCGCAACCACACTCCCGCCGAGATCGCCGCGACCGTCGACGAGGCGCACGCCCTGGGCATGCGGGTCGCAGCCCACGCGCACTCGGCCGAGGGCATCGCCATCGCGCTGCAGCACGGGGTGGACTCCATCGAGCACGCCACCGGGATGACCTCCGAGCAGACCGAAGTCCTTGCTGCCCGGCGGATACCGGTCGCGCCCACCCTGCTGATCAACGAGATCACCGCCGCCGGCCGGCCGGGCGGCTCCCCGGAGTCCGTGCGGAAGGCCGCCGACATGGTGGCCGCCCGGGACGAGCACTTCGCCGCCGCAGCCGCCGCCGGGGTGCGCTTCGTGCTGGGCACCGACGCCAGCGGCTACTTCGTCACCTTCGACGGCGCCTGGGCCGAGATGCGCCGGATGGCGGAGATTTTCGGCTGGAACGCCGATCGGGTCCTCCGGGCGGCGACGTCTGATGCGGCGGACGCGCTCGGTCTGTCATCGGTGAGGGGCCGGCTGGCACCCGGCCTGCCCGCGGACCTGGTGGTCGTGCGCAGACGCCCGCAGGACGACCCGGAGGCCTGGCACCCGGAGCGGGTGGTCGCGGTGGTGTCCCGCGGTCTACTGGTGGCAGGCTCGCTGCCCGGTTGAGCGGCGCGCCGCCGTCACGGCTGCTGCACCGGCATCTTCGACCGAGAGGTCGCGACGTACGGGAGAGCTGTCCCGTCCGCGCCGACAATCACGACGAACCTGTCATAGTCCGGCCAGGACGTGGGCCCATCCTTCACCGGCGGATGATGGCTCGGAAATTCTCCATCGAGAAAGCACACCACGACCGGCTCACCTGCCGCGTGGGATCGCCACATCGAGGTGGTCCCGGGCTTGCCGGCGGAGGCGATGCCCTTCTCCTCCCAGGCGGACACTCGGCCCGCGGTAGACATGACGGCTCCGGCAACGTTGCTGACCGACCCCCACATCGCGGCGACTGGGTACGCCTCCTTTTGACATTCAGCTTCCATGTCAGCGTTGCTCATGCTAGAGCCCGAACCAACAGTCGGCGAAACATCAGAACGACGCCCTGTCGTCGACGATTCAGCAGACGATCCTGCCGAGGACGAAGCCAACCTGCTAGGCGAACCGACAACTTCATGCTGAACCGACGATCGCGGTGTCGCAAAGTTTGAGGAGAGACGGGGACTACCGCCATCGGAGGCCGGTAGCGCTGACCGTTGAGCACAGCCGACCAAGACGCCGGCCACAACCACAGGGCACGC